>SLQK01000264.1 GCA_007131525.1 Nitriliruptoraceae bacterium
CCGGGCGGCCAGGGCCAGGGCGACGCCGGCGGTCGCGGCCACGAGCAGGGCCACCACGAGCAGCGCCGGCCAGCCGACGACCCCCGCAGCGCCCGGAGCGGCCGACTCCTCGAGGTCCAGCTCCTGCGGGGTGTCATCCGGGACGTCGAGCGGGTCCGGGGTGGCAGGGTCGGCCTCGGGGACCTCGGCGTCAGCCGGGTCGTCCGGCGCCTCCGACGCCTCTCGCGCCGCCCGTTCGGCCTCGTTCTCCAGAGGAGCCAGGTCGTCGGCCCGCGGCAGGATGTGGGCGTCGTCGGAGCGCGGCGTGGGCTCGAAGGTCACCCAGCCGTAGCCGGGGAACAGCACCTCCACCCACGCGTGGGCGTCGCCCGTGGTGACCAGGTACTCGTCCAGGGGCTGCCCGGCCTCGAGGTCGGCGCTGGCGATGCGCTCCCCCGGGAGGAAGCCGACCGCGACCCGGGACGGGATGCCGGTCTGCCGCAGCATGACCGCCATGGCGGTGGCGAAGTACTCGCAGTAGCCGACCCGGTCCTCGAGCACGAACCGCGTCAGCGCGTCCTCGCCCCGCAGCGCCGGGACGTCGAGGTCGTAGGTGAACCCGCCGGCTGGGCCGATGAACCAGTCCTGGAGCGCCAGCGCCCGCTCGACCACCGACTCGGCCCCGGCGGTGGCGTAGATCTCCTCGGCCAGCGCCCCGAGCTCGGGGTAGTCCCGGGGCAGCTGCGTGTGGGCGCTGACCACCTCGGGCGGGAACGAGACGTCGCTGAGCTCGGCGAAGGACGGCGTCGGCCGCTCGGCGAGGACCCGGTAGGCCGAGCCCTGTCGGATCCCGATCGTCCCGCCCACCTGATCGGCGTCGTCGAAGGCCGCGAGGAACCCGCCCTCGGTCGACCACACCATCTCGTCGCGGATCGGCCCCAGCACCTCGACGGGCTGGTAGGGGAGGGGGACGTAGATGTTCTCGAGCTCCAGCACCTCGACGTCGACCTCGATCACCTGGGTGCTGGCGGCCGGTTCCTCCGGGGGCAGCGGTCGGTCGGCGGGGAACAGCTGCGCCGGGTCGGGACGGAAGCTCTGGGTCGCGGGGGGTCCGAGCCGCCACGTCGCCCCGTCGAAGCTGTCGAGACCGGCCAGGCGCAGGTAGGTCCGCTGGGAGGAACGGACCCGCAGTACCTCCCGCTCCTCGGGCGAGTTGAGGCGGTTCGAGATGTCGACGATGGGCTGGTAGCCCCGTGTGGTGGTCGATGAGCCGAAGGTGAGCCACGCATCGGAGCCGTAGGCCGGCAGCAGCCACGGGGTCGCGGTGCCCGCGGCGATCGCGACGACCAGGAGCACCAGGCCGCTGGCCGGCAGCGGGATCGCCTGCGGGGTGTCCTCCCGGGTGTTCACCGCGGCGAGCAGCAGCAGGCCGCTGGTGAGCAGGAACGGCACGACCAGCAGCAGGGAGTCGGCGGCTGCCGTCGGGATCGCGAGGGGGACCACCCACAGGATCGCGAGGTTGATCAGGCCGGCGGCGATGTGACCACCACGGACGATCACCTCGTGGGAGAGCAGGGCCACCGCCCACCAGGCCAGGGCGGTCAACAGCTGCAGCCCCGGGAGCGGCTCGGCAGGCGACGGCTGCTCCGCCAGGGCGAGCCAGCCGTCGGCCAGGGTCAGCCGCAGCGCCTCGAGCTGCGCCCCGACGCCGGCACCCCACCCGTCACCGACGGCGAGCAGCCCCGGCAGCGCGGCGAGCAACGCGACACCGGCCAGGCCGACCGCGACCACGCCCGGCAGCCGGAGACGGCGGGCGATCGCCGCCACGAGCAGGCCGATCGCTGCGGCCGCGAGCGCGCTGGTCCGCCAGGAGGTCGCGAGGAACACCCGGTCGTAGGCGGGCACGATGGCCACCAGGACCAGGGCCAGCAGCAGGGTCAGCAGACCGTCACGGCGCATCAGCCGGCCTCCGCGCGCGGTGTCGGCACGCTCCGGCCACCACGCCCGAGCAGGTCCCGCCAGCGGTCCTCGAGGCGCTCACCCGAGGCCAGCCGGGTGGCCCGCCACCCCGCGGCCCGCAGCCCGGCGATCGCGTGGTGCACCGCGGGGTCATCGGCGGGTGTCCCGGCGTAGGTGGCCGCATCGATGAGCACGGCCAGCCGGCTGGACGCGCCCCGGCCGGCGCGGACCAGCGCTGCCAGTTCCTGGGCATCCGGCGCGGTCACCACGGCGATCAGCGTGCCCTCACCGGCGGCGCTGGTGGCGATCTGGCGCAGCAGCGCCGTGAGGTCGACCTCGGCCGGCTCCAGGGCCGCGAGCGTGGGCATCCACGCGTCCGCCGGTGCCGGGGTGGCCAGGTCGCGGGTCGGGCGGTCGAGCAGCGTCACCCCGCGACCCCGGGCACCGAGGTGGTGGGCGACGCTGGCCGCGGTGGCCACGGCCACCTCGAAGCTGCTGGCCGGCCCCGTGCCGGCGTGCCGGTCGCGCCGGATGTCGAGCACGATGGTCGCGCGGGGGGAGGTGGCCTCCTCGGCGCGGCGGACCATCAGCTTGCCCCGGTGGGCGGTGGAGGCCCAGTGCACGGCACGCAGGTCGTCGCCCCGCACGTACTCGCGGATGTCGGCCAGGTCGTCGCCGTGGATCGTCGCGCGGCGCGGCCCGCTGGCGACCGCACCGCTCGCCCCGCCCAGGGGTGCCCCCGGTGGCAGGGGCCACACCGGCGGCTCCACCGTCAGCACCCCCGTGCTCGGGATCGACCGACGGCGCTGGACGAGTCCGAAGGGGTCCCGGATCGTCGCCGTGAGCGGCCCGAGGGTGAAGCGGCCGCGGTGGCGACCCTCCAGCTCGACGGACAGGTCGAGCATCCGGTGGGGCGCGAGGACCGGCAGGCGGGACGCGGTGGGACGGGCCAGCGCCGGCGGGATCGCGTCCTCCAGCCAGGCGGGTGGGCTCGGGACCCGCCCGGTGTTGCGGACCAGCAGGTCGACCCGGGCCCGGCCGCCGAAGGGCAGCGTTGCGGGCTGGATCCTCCGGTCGACCACCAGTCGCAGCGGTGAGACCACGATCCACACCACCGCCCCGACCAGCAGGACGAGCAGCGCCACGGCCACCACCTGGAGCTGCGGGACCCCGAGCAGCCGGGCGCCGAGCCACAGCACGACCACCGCGACGCCGGTCCCGACACCACGCTTGGTCATCGGATCACTCGGTCGGGACCGGCATGCCGCTGAGCACGTCGGTGATCACGTCCACCGCCGTCACCCCGGCCAGCTCCGCGTTGGGACGGAGGATCAGCCGGTGGGGGAGCACATGGGGCGCCAGCAGCTTGACGTCGTCGGGCACGACGTGGTCGCGGCCAGCGATGGCCGCCGTGACGCGCACCGACCGGATCAGCGCCAGCGAGGCCCGCGGTGAGGCGCCGAGCTCGACGTCGTGGTGCTCGCGGGTCGCGCGGCACACCGCGATCAGGTACCGCTCGATGGGCTCGCTGACCCGCACCCCACGGATCGTGTGGATGGCGTGGACGACCGAGGCGGTGTCACAGACCGGGGTGAGTTCCTCCAGCCGGTCCTGGGCCCCGTGGGTCCGCACGATCTCGAGCTCGTCGTCGGCGTGGGGGTAGCCGATCGCGATGCGCATCAGGAAGCGGTCGCGTTGTGCCTCCGGAAGCGGGTAGGTGCCCTCGAGCTCGATGGGGTTCTGGGTCGCGATGACCATGAACGGCCGGGCGAGCTGGTGGGTGGTGCCGTCGATCGTGACCGTGCGCTCCTCCATCGCCTCGAGCAGCGCCGACTGGGTCTTGGGACCGGCCCGGTTGATCTCGTCGCCGAGCACGATGTTCGCGAACACCGGTCCGGGCCGGAAGGCGAAGCTGCCGGTGTCGGGCGCGTACACCGTGACGCCGGTGACGTCCGAGGGCAGCAGGTCGGGGGTGAACTGCACCCGCGAGACCGTGCAGTCGATCGAGCGGGCCAGCGCCTTGGCCAGCAGGGTCTTGCCGACCCCGGGGACGTCCTCCACGAGCAGGTGCCCCTCAGCGAGGAGCGTGGTCAGCGCCAGCCGGACGACGCGGTCCTTGCCCTGGATGACCCGCTGGATGTTGCTCTCGACCGCCTGCAGCGTGGTCGACACGGCGGGGAGGTCGATCGGTGGCCGGGGGACATCGAGCTGCTCGGTGCTGGACACGAAGGCTCCCGGAACGCGATGCGCAGAGGGTGGACGTCACGTCCCGGCGCCGGCGTGCGGTCGCGGCCGAGACCGGTCGCAGGGTACCCGTGGCCGCGCTCCCCGCTCCCGGACAGCCGGCCGGCGGGCCAGCCCGGACCTGACGTCGACGTCAGCACTGCGGTAGCGTCCGCGCGGCGTGACGAGGGGGAGCCTGGTGGTGGGGGACGGGGTCGGCGTCGGGCCGCGTACCAGCCGCGGCGAGCGCACCCGCCTGCGCCTGCTCGACGCCACCCGGGAGGCCGTCGCGGAGCGGGGCTACGTGGCCGCCCGGGTCGAGGACATCGTCGCGCTCGCTGGTGTCAGCCATGGGACCTTCTACACCTACTTCGAGAACAAGGCCGCGGCGCTGGACGCCCTGATCGACACGACCGCCGAGCAGTTGCAGGCGGTGGTCGACGAACCCTGGGACGGGCCCGACGGCGCGGCGACCATCGAGGCGGTGATCGGCCGCTTCGTGGCGGTGTTCGCCGCCCACGCCGTGGTGGTCCGGGCATGGCTCGAGGCCAGCGCCCACGACGCCCACTTCGCCGAGCGGCTCCGCGACGTGCGCGGCGGGTACGTCCGGCGGGTCGCCGAGGTGCTCGCCCCGACCCTGGCCGGCACGGGCCACGATCCCGCGCTGGCTGCGTCGGCCCTGGTGGCCATGGTCGAGGGCGCCGTGACCCAGGGGGCGGCGGAGGGTGACGGGATCGGGCGGGGGGACCTGGTCCGCACGCTGCGCAGCCTGTGGCTCGGCGGGATCGTCCGACTCGGTGAGGACGTGGAGGGCTGAGCCCACGCGGCGCCGCCTTCCCGGTCCGGTGCCCCACCACTTCCCGCCACCTGGTGCGGCCGAGGAGGCCTCCGGCCCGCCGGCCGGTGCCCAGCGCCGCCGTGAGGCGGCGGCGACCGGCCCAGCGGAAGCGCTGGGCGGTCGGCTCGCCGCCGCACGTCACCTCCCGCGGGCTGCGCCCGGCACCGCCCTCCACCTCGCTCCACGGCGGTGAGCGGCCGATGGATCGCGTCCCGTGCCCGGATGACGCCGCAGAGGTGGTCCCGGAGCGTTGACCAGTGGAGCGGTGAGGCATAGAGTGGCGCGATGTGGAGCGGCCTCCCATGGCGGGGTGCGCGGACCGAGGGGTCGACGGACCCGAGGGAGGCACGTGGACGGTGTTCCTGGGAGAGCACCAGCACACGCTGGATGTGAAGGGTCGGGTCATCCTCCCGGCCCGCTTCCGGGACCGGTTGGCCAGCGGTCTGGTGTTCGCGCCCTCCCAGGATCGCTGCATCGACGTCTACCCGCTGACCGCCTTCGAGCGCCGGGTCGAGAAGCTGCGGGCGGTCCCCCGGGAGGATCAGCGGGCCCGTGCCTACCTGCGGGTGTTCCTCGCCGGTGCGCACGAGGAGAAGCCCGACGCCCAGGGGAGGGTCACCATCCCGCCCCGCCTGCGCGACTACGCGGGCCTGGAACGCGAGCTGACGGTCAACGGCGCCGACGAGAAGGTCGAGATCTGGGCCCGGGAGGTCTGGGAGCAGTACCTCACCCAGGCCGAGGACGCCTTCGCGAACCTCGATGGACCCTTCGTGCCGGGGACGCCATGATGGCGGTGGCCCACCACACCCCCGTGCTCCTCGACCGGGTCGTGGCGTTGCTGGCCGCGGCGCCCGACGGTGTCGTGGTCGACGGCACGCTCGGCGCGGGCGGGCACGCCCGGGCCGTGCTGGAGGCGCGCCTGGCGCGCTACGGCCGCGCCGAGCTGGTCGGTCTCGATCGTGATCCCGATGCCCTCAGCCTCGCCGCCGAGCACCTGGCTGACCTGACCGAGGACGAGCGGGTCGTGGTGGAGCTGGTGCGGGTCCGCTTCGATGCGTTGCCCGAGGTCCTCGACGCCCGCGGCACCCCGCGGGTCAGCGGTGTGCTGCTGGATCTCGGGATCTCGTCGATGCACGTCGACCAGGCCGACCGCGGCTTCAGCTACCGGGCGGAGGGGCCGCTCGACATGCGGATGGATCCGGCGCTGCCGACCACCGCGGGCGATCTGGTGCACGAGCTCGACGAGTCCGAGCTGGCCGGGCTCCTGCGCCGCTACGCCGACGAGCCCCACGCGGCACGGATCGCCCGGGCGATCGTCGCGGCCCGACCCATCACCTCGACGGTCCACCTCGCCTCCGTGGTCCGCGACGCGGTCCCCGCCGCGGCCCGGCGCCGCGGAGGTCACCCGGCGACCCGGACCTTCCAGGCGCTCAGGATCGCCGTGAACGCCGAGATCGAGGCGCTGGAGGCCGTGCTGCCCAGCGTGATCGACCGGCTGGTTCCGGGTGGGGTCGCCGTCGTGATCGCGTACCACAGCCTCGAGGACCGTCCGGTCAAGCGCGCCTTCGCCGCCGCCGCCACCGGCTGCCTGTGCCCACCAGGCCTCCCGGTGTGCGCCTGCGGTCGCACGCCCGAGGTCGACCACCTCGTCCGTCGCCCCGAGCGTCCCTCGCCTGAGGAACTCGCCGCCAACCCCCGCGCGTCGTCGGCCCGTCTGCGGGCCGTCCGGCGACGCACCGAGGAGTCCCCGTGAGCGCCATCACCGCCCCGCTCCGCCGAACCCGCCCGGCGCTCGAACGTCCGGGCGATCGCCACCTGCGGGTGGTCGAGGAGCCGACCCCTCGTCACACCCTGGCCTACGCGATCGTGATGATCCTGGTCTTCGCTGTGGCGGTCTTCGGTGCCGTGTCGTTGAACGCGCTCGCGGCCGGTGCCTCGGTCGAGGCCAGGGCCCTGGATGCCCACGTCACCGAGGCCGAGCGGGTCTACGCCCAGCTGATCGCCGACGTCGCGGCGCTGGAGGATCCCGCCCGGGTCCGGGCGGCAGCTCTGGAGCTCGGCATGGTGCCGCCGGGCCCCGTCCGCCACCTGAGCCTCGAGCGCAACCTCCCGGCCGATGGCGCGGTGCCGGATACCCGCACACCCGATGCGGCGGCCGATCCGCTCAAGCCGCTGCTGTCGGCGGAGCGATAGGCCATGCGGAGACGACCGTCCGTGCCCCGCCCTGCCCGTGGGACCCCCGTGCTGCGCACCGGTGAGCAGGTCGCGGTCCGGCGCATCCGGTGGACGCTCGCGATCTTCGCGGTCCTGGTCCTGGCCACGACGGCCAAGCTCGTGGAGATCCAGGTCCTCGACGCCGCCGACCTGGCCGCGGTCAGCGAACGCCAGCGGGCCCGCACGATCGAGCTGCCGGCGACCCGCGGGCGCATCTACGACCGCGACGGCGACGTGCTGGCGACCTCGGTGCAGGCGGCGACGGTGTACGCCGACCCCCGGGCGTTCCGAGCCACCGAGACCCCGGATGGCCTGGAGGTCCCGGCAGCGGCCGTGGCAGCTGACGTGGCCGCCGCGCTGGCGCCGATCCTGCCGCAGGACGCGGCCACCCTCACCGAGCGGCTGGAGCAGGACCGCCACTTCGTCTACCTCGCCCGCCAGGTCCCGCACGAGGTGGGGGAGGAGGTCCGCGCGCTCGGGCTCCCCGGCATCGGGGTGCTCGTGGAGCCCCAGCGGCTGTACCCCGCAGGGCCGCTCGCCGGTCAGGTCGTCGGTTTCACCGACATCGACGCCGAGGGGTTGCAGGGCCTGGAGTCCGTCTACGACACGGTGCTGTCGGGGACGCCGGGAACGCTGCTGCTCGAGCGCGCGCCGGGGGGGCTCGACATCGCCTCAGGTGTCCGGGAGCTCAGCCCGCCCGAGCCCGGCACCGACGTCGTCCTGAGTCTGGACCGGGACGTCCAGTACGTCGCCGAGCTCGCGGCAGCCGACGCGCTGGAGCGCTTCGATGCGGTCGGTGCCAGCATCGTGGTGACCGAGGTCGGGACCGGTGACATCCTGGCGATGGCCAGCTCGCCGGGTTTCGATCCGAACGACCGCGGGGACGAGGATCCCTCCGATCGGCGCAACCGGGCGGTCACCGACGTCTTCGAGCCCGGGTCGACCCAGAAGGCGCTCACCATCGCTGCGGCGATCGAGGAGGGGGTGGTCAGCCCCTCGACCACGAGGTCCGTCGCCGACTCGATCCGTATCTCAGGGTCGACCTTCACCGACTCCGCCAGTCACCCCACCGCGCAGTGGACCGTCACGGAGATCATGGAACGGTCCAGCAACGTCGGGACGATCGAGATCGCCCAGGAGCTCGGACCCGAGCGTCTCGATGCCTACCTGCGGTCCTTCGGTTACGGCCGCCCCACCGCGCTCGGCTTCCCCGGTGAGTCCGGTGGGCTGCTGCGGCACCACGAGGACTGGTGGGGCACCTCGCTGCCGACGATCGCGATCGGGCACGGGGTGGCCGTCTCCCTGCTGCAGCTCGCCCAGAGCTACAGCACGATCGCCAACGACGGGGTGGCGCTGCCGCCCCGGCTGGTCCGGGGCACGGTCGGCGAGGACGGTCGGCTCACCCCCGTCCCGTCGCCGGCGGGCGAGCGGGTGATCTCCACCACCACCGCCGCTGCGGTGCGCGCCATGCTGGAGGAGGCGGTGCACGGCGAGCGGGGGACGGGCGGCCTCGCCCAGGTCGACAGCTACCGCGTCGCCGGCAAGACCGGGACGGCACGCAAGCCCGCCGAGGGTGGACGGGGCTACAGCAACGACTACATCGCGACCTTCGTCGGCATGGCCCCGGCTGACGACCCCCGGGTGGTCGTCGCGGTGATGATCGACGAGCCGCGACCCATCTTCGGGGGGCTGACGGCGGCACCGGTGTTCTCCGAGGTCATGCAGGCGGCGCTGGTCGCGCTCCGGGTCCCACCCGAGGGAGCCGGCGATGATCTCGACTCGGCGCTGCAGCTGGCGGCGGAGCACGCTGCACGCATCGCCAGCGCCGAGGTGGCCGCGGCCGACGCCGCCGCGCGTGCGGTGATCGAGGGCGGACCAGGCCTCGTGGACGGCGGGGAGGACAGCGACCCGTCGGAGCAGGCTGCCGGCGATGCCGATCCGCCGTGAGCGGGGTGGTGGTCAGCCGTCGGCCACCGTCCACGGCCCGTCCCGCCTGCACGGCTGGACCAGGACACCCCGTTAGGCTCCCGCGCGTGCTCCCAGGGCGCGCGCAGGCGGCTCGCGTCCGCGCGCCGTCTGGACGACCTCCGACCAGGACCACCGTGACCGCGACCCTCGCCGAGGTGGCCGCTGCCCTCCCGGGGGCAGGGCTCCACGGCCCTGCGCAGGGCGCCGCGACGACCGTGCTCGACGCGACCCATGACAGCCGTCAGGTCCGTCCCGGCTGGTTGTTCTGTGCGGTGGTCGGTGTCCGTGCCGACGGTCACGATCACGCGCCTGAGGCCGTGGCCGACGGCGCCGTCGCGCTGCTGGTCGAACGCCCGCTCGACCTCGACGTCCCCCAGGTGGTCGTGCCCTCGGTCCGGGCTGCGATGGGGCCCGCAGCGGCGGTGGTCCACGGGCACCCGAGCCGGCAGCTGACGGTGGTCGGCACCACGGGGACCAACGGCAAGACCACGGTCAGTTACCTGCTGGAGGGCGCCTTCGCGGCCGCCGGCCAGGGCACCGGGGTGATCGGCACCGTCGAGACCCGCGTGCTCGGTGAGCGCATCCCGGGGCTGCGGACCACGCCCGAGGGCACCGACCTGCAACGCCTCCTGCGACACCTCCACGACCGGGGGGTCGACGCGGTGGCCGCCGAGGTCTCGAGCCACGGCCTCGACCTGCGCCGGGTGGACGGCACCCGGTTCGCCGTCGCGGTCTACACCAACCTCTCCCAGGACCACCTCGACTGGCATGGGACGATGGAGCGGTACCTGGCGGCCAAGGCGCGGCTGTTCACGCCCGAGTTCACCGACCAGGGCGTGGTGTTCCTCGACGGTCCGTGGGCCGACCGCCTGCTCGCTGCGACCGCGATCGAGGTGACCACGGTCGGATGGGCGACCGACCGCCGGCCCGGAGCGAGGGTCCCCGACGTCGCCATCACGGGGGCGCACAGCGACGTCACGGGCGGGTCGGCCCGTCTGCGCGGGCTCGTCGCCGACGATCTCGAGATCAGCACCTCGCTCCCCGGGTCCTTCAACCTCGCCAACGCCGCGGTCGCCGTCGTGGCGGCGGTCCGTGCCGGGGTCCCCCCCGAGGTCGCGGCTGCCGGGGTCGCTGTGGCGCCGGGCGCGCCGGGCCGGCTCGAGCGGGTCAGCGCACCCACAGGCCCCGCCGTCTTCGTCGACTACGCCCACACCCCCGAGGCCGTGCGAGCCGTGGTCGAGACCCTGCGGGCCGCCCTGCCGGTCGGGGGACGGGTCACGATCGTGCTGGGCTGCGGCGGTGACCGCGACCGGGACAAGCGAGGACCCATGGGTGCCGCGGCGGCGACCGCCGACGTCGCCGTGCTGACCTCGGACAACCCGCGCAGCGAGGATCCGGCGGCGATCCTCGAGGTCATGACGGCGGGCGCTCGGGCCGCCGTGGCCGCCGGCGCACCCGCGAAGCTCAGCGTCGAACTCGACCGGCGGCGGGCGATCGCGCTCGCGCTCGCGCGAGCCGGCGATGACGACATCGTGCTGATCGCCGGGAAGGGCCACGAGACCGTGCAGGAGTTCGCGGACCGGACCGTGACCTTCGATGACCGCGCCGTGGCGGCGGAGCTGCTCGGCGAGCGGGGGGTCGGCGCATGATCGCGGTCCTGATCGGTGGCGGGGTCGCGCTCATCGTCGCCTTGGTGGGCACGCCCCTGGTCATCAGCTACTTCCGGCAACGCGGGTTCGGTCAGCCGATCCGTGACGAGGGTCCGGTGAGCCACCAGTCCAAGGCCGGGACGCCGACGATGGGGGGAACGGCCATCGTCCTGGCTGCGGTGATCGGCTACGGGGTCGCCCACCTCGGCACGGCCACCATCACCCTGGCCGGCATGCTGGTCCTGTTCACCTTCGTCGGCATGGCCATCGTCGGCTTCGCCGACGACCTGATCAAGCTCCGCATGCGGCGCAACCTGGGGCTGAACAAGACCACCAAGTTCGCCGGACAGGCCCTGATCGCCGTCGGGTTCGCGACGCTCGGGCCGGAGCTCGCGGGGCTGCCCCGCAACATCTCGGTCGTGGGGGACATCGCCTTCGACGTCTCCACGCCGGTGTTCATCCTGTGGATGTTCCTGCTCCTGACCGGCGCCTCCAACGCCGTCAACCTCACCGACGGGCTGGATGGGCTGGCGGCTGGTTCGGCCGCGCTGGTGTTCGGCAGCTACATCCTGATCGGGTTCTGGCAGTTCCGGAACTCCGCCGACTACCCGCTCGGGGCCAGTGAAGCCCTCGACATCGCCATCATCGCCGCCGCGGTCACGGCCGCCTGCGCCGGCTTCCTGTGGCACAACGCTCCGCCGGCCCGGATCTTCATGGGCGACACCGGGTCGCTCGCGCTCGGTGGGCTGCTCGCCGGCATCGCGGTCGCGACCAACACCCAGGTGCTGCTGGTGCTCTTCGGTGGCCTGTTCGTCGCCGAGACGGTGTCGGTCATCATCCAGGTCGCGGTCTTCCGCACCACCGGCAAACGGGTGTTCCGGATGGCGCCGCTCCACCACCACTTCGAGCTGCTCGGCTGGCAGGAGACCACGATCATCGTGCGCTTCTGGATCCTGGCGGGTCTCGGGATCGCGCTCGGGCTCGGGATCTTCTATGCCGAGTGGATCAGCCGGGTCGGGACGCTGCCGTGACGGGACCCGAGGCCGACCGCGCCGCGCTGCCCCTCGAGGTCGGGCGGGCGCTGGTGGTGGGCGCGGGTGCCTCCGGCCTCGCCGCGGCCCGCCTGCTCGCGGAGGCTGACATCGAGGTGGTGCTGGTCGACGAGCGGGCCGGTGACGACGCTGCTGCGGCGGTGGCCGCCGCCGGGAGCACCGGCGCCGAGGTCGTGGTCGGCCGCCGTGCGGTGGAGGTGTTCGACCCGGGCTTCGATCTGGTCGTGCCGTCACCGGGTGTCCCCGAGCGCGCCGAGGTGTTCACCGCCGCCGCGGCCGCGGGTGCCCGCGTGTGGTCCGAGCCGGAGCTGGCGCTCCGGCGCTTCCCGCGCCGCCTCCTCGCGGTGACCGGGACCAACGGCAAGACCTCCACCACCGAGCTGCTCACCGCGATGTGCCTCGCCGGCGGCGTGGACGCCCATGCCTGCGGCAACATCGGGCTGCCCGTCAGCGACGCCGCGGCAGCCAGCGCCGCCGACGCGACCCTGGTGGCCGAGCTCTCCAGCTTCCAGCTGCGGTTCACGTCCACGCTCGCCCCCCAGGTCGCCGTGCTGCTCAACGTCGCGCCCGACCACCTCGACTGGCACCACGATCTCGCCAGCTACCACGGCGCCAAGGCCCGGATCTTCGCCTGGCAGCGAGCTGACCAGTGGGCGGTCGTCAACGAGGACGACGACATCGCCCGCGCGCTGCGTGACGGCGCCGGGCTGGGCCGACGGGCGGGCTTCTCCGCCGACCATCCCGTCGCGGTGGGTGTCGGTCGGCAGGTCGAGGCCGGCGGGGCGGTGCTGGCAGCGACGATCGACGGCACCACACGGCAGCTGCTCCCGATCGCCGCGCTCGCGCCCGAGGGCGGTCCGGTGGCGGTCCACTGGGTCGCCAACGTCGCGGCGGCGGCCACCGCGGCGCTGCTGGCGGGGGTCGAGGCGGCTGCGGTCGCCGGCGCTGCGGTCGCGACCCGGCCCGGCCGGCACC
>SLQK01000106.1 GCA_007131525.1 Nitriliruptoraceae bacterium
ACCAGCGTCTATCCGCTGCTTCTCGTCGGCACCCCGGGGGTCGGCCTCGGCCAGGCACCGACGGGCCATGCCCGTGCCGCCCGCGATCCGTGCCCGCGCGCCGTGTCGGTGCCGTCGCCGGCAGGCTCAGAACCAGCGGAAGTCCAGGTCGGCGACCAGCACGACGGCAAGGATCAGCACGACCAGCAGCACCGCGCCGGCGCGGAGCCACAGCTGTCGCACGGTCAGCGTCGGTGCCCCCTCGTCGGGAGGCCGCGACGTGGCCACCGCGGCATCGCCGCTGGCGTCATCGAGCAGGGCCGTGGCCTCCTCGAGCTGGTCGTCGGGCACGATCACCTCGGAGCCGCCGTGGCCGAAGGCGAGGTTCGGGTGCATCCCCCCGGTGTCGTCGTTGACGACGCGGGCGTCGATCCCGCAGGCGTTCAGCATCGATGCGGCCACCTCGGCGTCGACGCGGCTGGAAAAGCGCCGGATGCGTGCCACCTGGTCCTCGCTGTCACGTGAGAGCGTGCTCCGTGACCGCGACGGTACGTCACCCTGACGACGCCGTGGGACACCGGGCCGGTGTCGGTCGCGGCCTCAGCACAGGCTGCCCGCGCCGGGCAGGGGGGTGAGGCAGGTCGGCCACCAGTGCACCGCGATCACCAGCGGCACGGTCACGCCGCTGCCGCGTCGCGTCGCGCTGAGGGCCGTGATGGCGATCACCACCCCGGCGGCCAGTGCGCCACGGTGCAGGCCCAGGAGGAGCCCGCCGCCCAGCAGGCCGCCGGCGGAGAAGGTGTGCAGCACCACGATCACGATCAGCGGTGCGACCACGGTCGTGCGGGCGACGACGATGCCGCCGGGTACGAGCCGGTCGGTCAGCAGCAGCACGGCGATCAAGGCGAGCAGGTTCAGGACCAGGACGATGAGCGAGCCTCCGGTGGCCAGCCGGACGAGGCCGGTCAGCAGCGCCACGGCGACCGCGCCCAGCCCGAAGGTGCGCACCAGTTCGGTCAGCGAGGTGTCGGGGGAGCGGGGGAAGCCGTCCCGGCTGCGTACCCCCAGGAAGCCCACGAGCACCAGGGTCCCGACCACCAGCACACCCAGCACCAGGGCCGCGAGGACCAGCGAGGTCACGTCCGCGCCGTTGGCGATGGCCGGTCCGAGCCGCCCCAGCACGATGGTCGCCGGGCCGGCGCCGAGCGCCCACAGCGTGACGGCGCCTGCGGCGGCGGCCGGCACGGCCAGCAGCAGCCCGGCGCGCAGCGTGCTCGGCTGCCCGGCGACGGCGATCGGTCCGGTGGCCTCCCGGAACCCGAAGGCGGCCGCACCGTCCCCGCGGTAGCGGGCCAGCCACAGCGGCACGAGCATCGTGACCAGCCCGAGCCAGACCACCTCGATGACGGCCCCCAGGACCCCGGTACGGGGCACCAGCGGCAACCGGGCGACGAAGGCGAGGACCGTGGGCCCGATGATGGCCACGGCGGCAGCGAGGATGACGTCGGTCTTGGCGTCGTCGGCTTCGATGAACACGGCGCCGGACGCTACCAGCCGGGCGCTGGCTACCCTGCGGCTGCCCGTCGACCGCGCCCGCACCGCGCCCGCACCGCCTCCGCTCCGGGCCCGCACCGCCCCCGCACCGCCCCCGCACCGAAGCACCCCAGTACCCCCACCGCGGCTCGACCATCGCGCGTCCACACCCGCTTCCGAGGAGCCAGACGTGCTCGAAGCGTCCATGATCGTCGTCGGAGACGAGATCCTGGGTGGCTACGTCACCGACGAGAACTCCCCGTTGCTCGCCCGGGTGCTGCGCGACCACGGCATCGGGCTGTCCTGCGTCCACGTCGTGGCCGACGACGTCGCCGCGATCGACGAGGCGCTCAGCCTGGAGCTGGCACGCGGGCGACCCCGCGTGGTCGTGACCTCTGGTGGCGTGGGCTCGACCCCCGATGACCTGACCTTCGAGGCGGTGGCTGCGAGCCTCGGCCGTGAGCTGGTCGTTGATCCGACGATCGGTGCGAAGGTCGACGGGGCCCTGGCCTGGTCGGCCGAGCAGGGCTTCGCGGTCTCCGAGGAGTTCGCGTGGCACCTGCTGCGCATGGCCCGGGTCCCCGAGGGCAGCCGGCTGGTGGAGCGTGACGGCGGCTGGGCGCCCGGCGTCCTGGTCGACGTCGACGGCGGGGTCGACGCTGGCGGCGTCACCGTCGCCATCCTGCCGGGGGTGCCCACCGAGTTCGCCGCCCTGCTCACCGAGGCGGTCGCACCGGCGGTGTTGGCCGGCCGCAACCCCACGCCCTTCGTGGCCGAGCTGACCCACCGCTACCCGGAGAGCGTGCTCAACCTCGCCTTCGTCGAGGTGATGGAGCGCTACCCCGAGGTCAAGCTCGGCAGCTACCCGGGACGGCCCTCGATCGTCCGGCTGCGCGGGGACCGCTCCGAGGTCGAGGCGGCGGCCCAGCGCATCGCCGCGGTGCTGGCCGAGCTCGATGAGAGCGACGCCGGGCAGCGGCTGGCAGCGGCCCGGGCGGCCCGCGCGGCCCAGTCGGCCCGGGCGACCCAGTCGGCCCGGGCGGCCGGCACGACCGAGCTCCGCTCCCGCTCCGGGAGCAGGAGCACTGCCCCCACCGGGGAGAAGGAGGAGGCGTGACCCGCCGACTGCTGTTCGTCCACGCCCACCCCGACGACGAGTCCTCGAAGGGTGCGGCCACCGCTGCGCGCTACGTCGACGATGGCGCCGAGGTGGTCCTGGTGACCTGCACCGGTGGTGACGCCGGTGACGTCCTCAACCCCAAGGCACCGCCGATCGCCCCGGAGGACATGCGTGCGGCCCGGGCCCGGGAGTTGGAGGCCGCCGTCGCGGTGATCGGTTTCACCCGGACCCACGAGCTCGGCTACGTCGATTCGGGCTACCACGAGGACCCGGCCGAGGTGGCCGAGGGGACCTTCTCCCGCGTGCCGCTCGACGAGCCCTCCCGGGACCTGGCGGCGATCCTGCGTCGTGAGCGCCCCCACGTGGTGGTGACCTACCCGGAGAACGGCGGCTACCCCCACCCCGACCACATCATGAACCACCTGGTCACCATGCGTGCGCTCGACCTGGCCGAGGACGCCCGCGCCGACCTCGGTGCAGCGCTAGGAGCGGAGCTCGCCCCATGGCGCGTGCCGAAGGTGTACGCCACCTCGACGTTCCCATTGGAGCGGCTGGACGCGCTCCACACCGCGATGATGGCGACCCACGGCGAGAGCCCCTACACCGAGTGGCTGGACGGCCGGCGCGACCGCGTGCCCCACGAGGTCCCCGACGCCCGGGTGCGATGCGCGGAGCAGTTCCCCCGCCGGGACGCCGCCCTGCTCGCGCATGTCAGCCAGATCGATCCGGAGGGGTTCTGGTTCGGGGTGCCCCGCGACGTGGAGGCGGCCCACTACCCCTACGAGGCCTACGACCTGCTCCGCACCGACGTGCTCGTCCAGCCCGTCGAGGAGGACCTGTTCGCCGGGTTGGACGTCGCGGCCATCGACGCGGCCCACATCGCCGCCATCCGCGCCACCAGCGCGACCCGCGCCGCCCAGGTCGCCCGTGGGGCGTGAGGCCGGCCGACGGCGGCGATGATCCACGCCCCGGGCGGTCCCCGCTGGGCGTGCTCAAGGTCCGCGCCTTCCGCACCTACTGGCTCGGTGCCTCCCTGTCCAACATCGGGACCTGGTTCCAGAACATCGCCGCGGGGCTGCTGGTCTACGAACTGACCCGTTCCACGCTGGCGGTCGGCGCGGTGAACTTCTCCCAGTTCATCGGCTCCTTCCTCCTGGCCTCGGTGGCGGGCGGGGCGGCGGACCGCTACGACCGCCGCCGGCTGCTGATGGCCTCCCAGGGCGTCGCCGCCGTCGTCGGGGCGGCGCTGGCGGTGATCACGCTCCTCGGCGCGGTGACCCCGGCCATCGTGATCGGGGCCTCTCTGCTCCTCGGGTTCTCCCTCGCCTTCATGGTCCCGGCGCTGCTGGCGCTGGTGCCGCTGCTGGTGGAGGAGGTCGACCTCGACGCGGCGGTGGCCCTCAACTCCGTGTCCTTCAACCTGGCCCGGGCCGTCGGGCCCGTGCTCGGTGCCCTGGTCGTCGAGTCGGCCGGCTACGGCGTCGCCTTCGCCCTCAACGCCCTGTCCTTCCTCGCGTTCATCGGGGCGTTGGCGCTGGTGCAGCCCCGGCCCCAGGGCCGGGCCGAGGGCAGCCGTCCCCGGCTGCTGGACACGGTCCGGCTGGTGCGCAGCGTGCCGGCCTGGTGGGCGGTGCTGGTCGCGACGGCGGTGATCTCGATGTCCACCGACCCCGTCAACACCCTCACCCCCGAGCTGGCGCTGGACACCTTCGCGGGCCGCCAGCTCGATGCGGGGCTGCTGGTCGGCGCCTTCGGGACCGGCGCGACGGTGACGGCGCTGACGCTGACCGGCTGGCTCCGGCGCCGTCGGCGTGCGCTGCCGGGGGCCATGCTGGTCCAGGGCGTCGGGATGCTGCTGGTCGGGCTGGCGCCGACGATCTGGGTCGCCTACCTCGGGATGGCGATCTCCGGGGGCGGCTTCATCGGCGGCATCACCCGGTCGTCGGTGCGGCTGCAGACCGAGGTCCCCGACCTGCAGCGCGGCCGGGTCATGGCGCTGTGGAGCGTGGCCTTCGTGGGGACCCGACCGCTCGCCTCGCTCCTCAGCGGGACGATCGCGGAGACCGTCGGCGTCCGTGGCGCCGCCCTCGCGTTGGCCCTGCCGGTGCTGGTGCTCGCCCCCTGGGTCGGTCGTCAGCTCGACCGGCCCACGGCCGAGGGCAGCTGACGAACCGGACGGCCCACGGCCGAGGTCAGCTGAGCTCCCAGGTGTGCACGGGCTCGTTGGAGCGCATGTGCTCGAGGTAGCGGCGGGTCATCTCGACCAGCGCGTCCTCCCGCTCCATCGGGCCGTCGTCGAACAGCCGGTGGAAGGTGTGGACCTGCCAGGTCGCGCCCGTGCGGCGCTTGAGCGCCCGCTGCTCGATGATGCCGAGGTAGTGGTCGCGGTCCCGCCGGTCCACGCCCCAGCTGTCCAGCCCGCGGTGGGCCAGGGGCAGCAGGGTGCGCAGGATCAGCTCGCTGGCGGGGACCTCCCCGACGCCGGGCCAGTACAGCTGGCTCTCGATCCCGTCCCTGGCTGCGGCGCGGAAGTTCTCGGCGGCGGCGGCGAAGGACAGCTGCCGGATGATCGGCTCGTCGAGGTCGGCGACGGCCCGGACCAGCCCGTAGTAGAAGGCCGCGTTGGCGACGGTGTCGACCATCGTCGGCCCGGCGGGCAGGACCCGGTTCTCGACCCTGAGGTGGGGCTTGCCCCGGGCGATCGCGTAGATCGGCCGGTTCCAGCGGTAGATGGTCCCGTTGTGCAGCACCATCTCGGGCAGCCGCGGGATGTCGCCCCGGGCGAGCACGGCCTCGGGGTCCTCCTCGTCGACCTGGGGCAGCAGCGCGGGGAAGTAGCGCACGTTCTCGTCGAACAGGTCGACGATGTCGTCGATCCACCGCTCCCCGAACCAGACTCGGGGCCGCACCCCCTGGGCGGTCAGCTCCTCGGAGCGGGTGTCGATCGTCTGCTCGAACAGGGCGATCCGCGTCTCCCGCAGCAGCTCCTTGCCGAGCAGGAAGGGCGAGTTCGCCCCGGCGGCGACCTGCGCCGCCGCGACGGCCTGCGCGGCGTTCCACGCCTCCGGGAACCCGTCGGGGCTGACCTGAAGGTGGAGCTGCACCGAGGTGGCGGCGGCCTCCATCGCGATGGAGGAGGCCTGCAGCGACAACCGCTCGACCCCCTCGATCTCCAGCAGCAGATCCTCGCCGCGCGCCTCCAGGATCTGCTCGTTGAGCAGGTGGTAGCGCGGGTTGGCGGAGAGGTTCTGGATCGTGACGTGGAGGTCGCGGAGCGTGGGGATGATGCCGACCATCGCGACGTGGGCCTCGAGCTCCTCGGCACGCCGATCGGCGAAGGCGAAGGAGGTCTGCAGCTCCTCCTCGATCTCGCGGAACACCGTGCCGATCAGCTTGTGCGGGGCGAGGTTGAACTCGATGTTGAACTGGGCGAGCTCGGTCTGGAAGTGCTCGGACTCGATCCGTGACAGCAGCTCGGCGTTGATCATCGTCGGTTCGCCGTCGTCGTCGACGACGTAGAACTCGACCTCGACCCCGATCAGCTTGCGCTCGGTCTCGAAGCGCTCGTCAGCGAGCAGCTGCTTGAACACCGCGAGGTTCCGCTTGACCTTCTCGCGGTAGCGCTGCCGGTCCTCGCGGGTGAACCGCGTCTCTTCGATGTCTCGCCCCAAGGGGTTCCCCCACCACGGTAGGCGGGATGCTAGGCGGCGCGAGCCCCGGGGCGTAGCACGACGCTCACGGGTCGGCTGGTCGCGGTGGCGCAGTAGCCTGCGCGGCGCCGGGCAGCGCGACCGGCGGACCGACCGGCGGACCGACCGGCACACCCGCCATCAGGATGCTCCGTGGCCCCAGCCCCCCCGCCGCCCCGCCAGCGCGGCCTGCCGATGGTGGTCCGGCCCTGTCTCGGGGCGGTCCTCATCTCCTTCTCCGGGGTGTGGGTGCGGCTCGCGGACGTCGAGGTGGCCCGCTCCGCCTTCCTGCGCGTCGCCTACGCCCTGCCGCTGCTGGCCGTGCTGGTGGCGCTCCGGGCCTCGCCCGGACGGGTCTCGCGGCGGTGGTTCCAGCCGGTGGCCTTCACCGCCGGGCTGCTGTTCGGGGTGAACCTGGTCGCCTGGCACGGCTCGATCCAGATCATCGGTGCCGGGCTCGGGACGGTGCTGCCCAACCTCCAGGTGGTCGTGGTGGGCCTGCTCGGGGTGCTGCTGTTCCGGGAGCGTCCGCGGGCCGGGTTCTGGATCGCGCTGCCGGTGGTGCTGGTCGGGATCTGGCTGCTGTCGGCCCTCGGGCAGCCCGTGATCGCCGACGGTTCCGTGCCCGTGGGCGTCGGGCTCGGGGTGCTGGCAGGCGTCACCTACGGCACCTGGCTGGTGGTGCTGCGGTTCGCCCGGGGTCGGCGGGACGGGGGCTCCGCGCCGGAGATGCTGTGGTCGCTGACGCTCGGGGGGTTCGTGGTCACCGGCGCCGCCGCCCTGTGGGAGGGGGTCGCCGGCCCCGCCGGTTGGCCGGCCGACGGCTGGTTGCTGGTCCTGGCCGTCGGCTCCCAGGTGGTGGGGTGGCTGCTGCTGACCTCCTCGATCCACCTGCTGCCGGCTGCCGCCACCTCGGTCGCGTTGCTGCTCCAGCCCGTGCTCGCGCTGGTGTGGGGCGCGGTCCTACTCGCCGAGCCCGTCCGTGCCCCCCAGGTCGCCGGCGCGGCGATCGTCCTGGTGGGGGTGGCGTTGGCGCACCGGGCCGTGCGGTCGGTCCACGCCACGCCGCTGGTGACCGAGCGGAGCGGGCCGTGACCGAGGGCGCGCGATCGTCACGGCTGCGGACGTTGCAGCCGTCCGACCACGCTGCCGTGGTCGCCCTCAACGACGCCGAGGTGCCCCGTGTCGGGCGGCTCGGCCCCACAGGCCTGGACGACCTGCTGCCCCACTGCGACCTGGCGCTGGTGCTCGAGCAGGACGGGGAGCTGGCGGGCTTCGTGCTGGCGATCGCGCCCGGTGCGGCCTACGGCAGCCCCAACTACCGGTTCTTCGAGGACCGGGGGACCGATCACCTCTACGTCGACCGTCTCCTCACCGCCCCCGGTCACCGGCGCACCGGGGTCGCCTCGGTCCTGTCCGACGCGGTGGAGGCCCGGGCGCGGGCGACCGGCCGCGCCGAGGTGACCTGCGAGGTGAACGTGCGGCCGGCCAACCCGGCCTCGCTGGCCTTCCACACCGCCCGCGGGTTCGTGGAGGTGGGGCGGCAGGACACCGGCGGGGGCGCGGTGACCGTGGCGTTGCTGGCCAGGACGCTGCCCCCGGGCGACCCGAACGTCGGGAGCTGAGCCGCGCGCGGCAGGAGGTGACGATGGGCCCGCTCGACCACCCCCGTGAGGAGTACCGCGTTGGCGCCCTCGAGGTCGACGAGGTCGCCGACGGGCCGCTCCAGACGGTCCGACGGTGGCTGGACGAGGCCATCGCCGCCGACCTGCCGGAGCCGACGGCGGTGACCCTGGCCACGGTCGACGTCGACGGTCGGCCCGACGCCCGCATCGTGCTGCTGCGCGGTCTCGATGCGCGGGGTGCGGTCTGGTACACGAACCGACGTTCCACCAAGGGCCGCCAGCTCGCGGCCGTCCCCGCGGCGGCCCTGGTCGCCTTCTGGCCCCAGCTCGAGCGCCAGGTCCGCCTGCAGGGGCCGGTGACCGAGCTGTCCGACGAGGAGTCCGACGCCTACTTCGCCGCCCGTCCGCGGGGGAGCCAGCTCGGCGCGTGGGCCTCGGAGCAGTCCGAGCCGATCGCCGACCGGGCCGCCCTGGAGCGCCGGGTCGCCGAGGTGGAGGACCGGTTCGCGGGACGGGACGTGCCCCGCCCACCGCACTGGGGTGGGTACCTGCTCACCCCGACGTCGATCGAGCTGTGGCAGGGCCGGGCCTCGCGCCTCCACGACCGGGTGCGCTGCACCTGGGTGGGCGGTGACGGCCCTCGTCACCGGCCGGCCGGGTGGCGGGTGGAGCGTCTGCAGCCCTGAGTCCGCGTCGCGGCTACCGTTCGGTGGCCGCGTCCACGACCTGAGGATCTCCGTGGCGACCAGCAACGGCACGAGCAGCGGTGCTGCCAGCGGCGCGCGCCTCGAGCAGAAGCTCGGGCTCGTGGACGTGTACGCCATCTGCACGGGTGCGATGTTCGCCTCGGGGTTCTTCCTGCTCCCGGGTATCGCGGCGGCGAACGCCGGCCCGGCGGTCGTCCTGGCCTACGCGATCTCCAGCCTGCTGATGGTGCCGGCGATGTTCTCGATCGCCGAGCTGTCCAGCGCGATGCCACGGGCCGCCGGCACCTACTTCTTCATCCACCGCAGCCTCGGCCCCCTGGCCGGCACCGTCGGGGGTCTCGGGGCCTGGGTGGTGCTGATCGCCAAGAGCGCCTTCGCGCTGGTCGGGATGGGGGCCTACCTCGGGTTGGTGTTCAACGTGCCCATCCAGCCCCTGGCGATCGCCCTGACCGTGGCGTTCGCCCTGCTCAACGTCTTCGGGGCGAAGGAGACCGCACGGCTCCAGGTGTGGCTGGTGGTGACCCTGGTCTCGGTGATGGTGTTCTTCATCGCCGTCGGCGCCTTCGAGGTCGTGCGCGGCGATCCGGCGGTGGCCCGGGGCGGCTTCGAGCCCCTCCTGCCCTTCGGGGTCGACGGGCTGGTCGGCACCATCGGGCTGGTGTTCATCTCCTACGCCGGACTGACGAAGGTGTCCTCGGCGGCCGAGGAGATCCGCGACCTCGATCGCAACCTGCCGCTCGGCATGATCCTCTCCCTCGCCACGGTGGGCATCATCTACACCGCTGGCGTCGCGATCCTGGTCGCGGTGATCCCCGACCAGGAGCTGTGGGTCGACCTGACCCCGGTCGCGACGGCGGGCGAGGCGATCTTCGCCTGGCTCCCGGGGCCGATCGGTGTCGGCCTGGTCGTCATCGCGGCGGTCACCGCCTTCGCCTCCACGGGCAACGCCGGCATCCTCACGGCCTCGCGCTACCCCCTGGCGATGGCCCGGGACCGCCTGCTGTGGAGCGGGTTCGATCGGCTCGGCCGGTTCGGGACCCCCGTGCTCGCCGTCATCGTCACCTCGGTGCTGATGATCCTCGCGATCGTCTTCCTCGACGTCGAGCGGCTCGCCAGCCTCGGCAGCGCCTTCCTGCTGCTGCTGTTCGCGCTGATCAACCTCTCGGTGATCGTGATGCGCGAGAGCCGCACATCCTCCTACGCGCCCGGCTACCGCTCGCCGTGGTACCCGTGGATGCAGATCGTCGGGGTGGTGTCCACCTTCGGTCTGATCTTCACGCTGGGCGCGTTCTACGTCGTGTTCGTGATCGTGATCGTGGGGGTGGCCGTCCTGTGGTACCGCCTGTACGTCCGAGGTCGGGTCACCCACCGGGCGGCGATGTTCGGGGTGTTCCGACGCCTCGGCGAGCAGCACGACGACGGGGTCGACGAGGAGCTGTGGGGCATCCTCCGCGAGCGCGGGGTCGACACCGACGACCCCTTCGACCAGCTGCTGGCCCGGGCGATCGTGCTGGACATCGAGGGCAAGGTCACCCTCGACGAGATCCTGCGTCGGGTCGCCATCCGCGTCCGCGGGCGTCTCGAGCAGCCGATGGACGACCTCGACGACGCCCTGGCCGCCGCGGCCGCCCGGGCCGTGGTCCCCGACGGCGCACCGGCGGTGGTCCACGACCTGCTCCGGCACGACCTGACCCGACCGTTGATCGTGCTCGTCCGCGCCCGGCGCGGCGTGCGCATCTCCAGCGGTCGCCGGTTCCCGGGGAGCACGACGCCCCAGGACACCGGCGCCGAGGGGCCGCGCACCCAGGCCCTGCTGTTCCTGCTGTCCCCCGAGGGGCGGCTCACCGAGCACCTGCGTCGGCTGGCGCAGCTGGTGACCGCGGTCGAGGAGGAGTCCTTCGAGGACCAGTGGCGGCGGGCCCACGACGAGCAGGCCCTGCTCGAGACCCTGCTACGCGACGAGCGCTACGCCGCCGTGACCATCGGAGCCCCCGGCGCCCCGGAGGCCTTCGCCGACCGGCGGCTCAAGGAGCTCGACCTGCCCGGCAACCTGCTCGTCGCCCTGGTCCGCCGCGGGGACCGCACGATCGTGCCCGACGGCAACACCATGCTCCGGCGTGGGGACCGGCTCACGGTGATCGGGACACCCGCTGAGGTGACCGAGCTGTGCGGGCCGCCATCCGAGCCAGACCGCGCGTGAGCCGTCCCGCCCGGCACCCGGCGCCGCCGCCGCGGCGGGGCGAGGCCGTCAGGCGCTGACCGGCTCGGGGCGCTCCGCCCGTCGCTGCCGTAGCAGCACCGAGGCGGTCGCCACCCCCACCAGCCCGATGGCCGCGCCGGGCTGGGCACCGAGCGCCATCGCGGCCGGGATCCCGAGGAACAGCCCCGCGCCCCCCACCAGCGTCGCCACCGTGCTCGTGGTCTGCGGGACCGTCCGCCGGCGGGTGCGCTCGAAGGTGATCACGGCTGCCATCACGGGCGTGACCATCACCAGGCACAGCCCGACCCACCACAGCCGCCCGAGCCAGAACCCGGGCTCGCCCGGCACACCCGCGTCGATCGGTGCCCCGAGCCGTTCCCCGAGCCAGGCCGCGGGCAGCTCCGCCAGCTTGTGCCACAGGTACAGGCCCATACTCAGCGAGCTCACCACCGCGACGATGTGCTCGATCGGCCGGTGCTCCAGCAGCCGCCGGGCCGGGCGCTCGAACAGCAGCACCGCCCCGGCCTGCACCCACATCACCCCGACCAGGGCCAGCGTCGGCGGCAGGACGTTGGAACTGCCGGCCAGGTCCCCGCCGACCATCGCGACGGGGTAGCCCAGCGCGACCGCCGTACCCAGCCACGCGAACCCGAGCAGGACCACCCCCGCACCGGCCCGGGGACCACCGAACCGTCCCTGCCGCCAGGCCACCCCGAGCTGCTGGGGCAGCAACCAGACCGCCAGCCCGTTGACCCAGCCGATGCCGCCGGGGGTGCTGGTGACCAGGGTGCCGAGCTCGGTCAGCTGCGACGGTGAGCTCACCCCGGCCCGGAGCACGTCGGCCACCACCGCGACGGCGAGCAGCCCGGCGACCGCCCCCAGCCCGTAGCGCCGGTCCGCCCGGACGCTCAGCGGCAGGAACGCCTGGACCGCCAGCAGCATGGCCAGGAACCACAGGTGCACCGTCAGGGACTGGTCGAGCGGCCCCAGCAGCCTCCCACCCGTGAAGCGCGCGATCGTCGCCAGGACGGCCAGCACCGCGAGGTAGGTCACCGTCGGCCGTGCCAGACCGAGGGCGCGACCGGCCCACCAGTGCAGCTGCCGCTCGCCCTCCTCGAGCCGCCGGACCGCGCCGGGGGTGCTCACCGCCGCGGAGACGAACACGAACAGCGGGACGACCTGGAGCACCCAGGTCAGCACCCCCGCGCCGGTCCAGACCGTGAGCAGGTGCTCGGCGTCGACCATCCGGCCGTCCTCGAGCCGGGGCAGCGTCGCGATCCAGTGGCCGAACACGACCACCAGCAGCGCACCTGCTCGCAGCGCGTCGGGGTAGCGGTCCCGCGGCGGTGTCGCTGCGGCTGGTCCCTGCGAGCCCATCCCCGTCCTCCCAGCCGGCGCTCGGCGGGAGCCTACGCCCAGCAGCGTCGGCCGGGGGGTGAGCCTCGACGTCCGGCCCCCGACGCGTCCGCGACCTCCTTGTACGGTCGCACCCGCCGTCGCGGCCGGGCGTCACGCGGACCGTGGGCCTGCCGGGCGGTGCCACCGACCGACGCAGGGACGACATGAACCGGCTCGCAGGCTCCACCTCCCCCTACCTCCAGCAGCACGCCGACAACCCCGTCGACTGGTTCGAGTGGGGCGAGGCGGCCTTCGAGGAAGCCAAGCGCCGTGGGGTGCCGATCTTCCTCTCCGTCGGCTACTCGTCCTGCCACTGGTGCCACGTGATGGCGCATGAGTCCTTCGAGGACCCGGAGATCGCCGCCGCGCTCAACGAGGCCTTCGTCAACGTCAAGGTGGACCGTGAGGAGCGCCCCGACGTCGACGCGGTCTACATGCGCGCCGTCCAGGCGATGACCGGCCGGGGCGGCTGGCCGATGAGCGTGTTCCTCACCTCGGGAGGGGCGCCGTTCTTCTCCGGCACCTACTGGCCCAAGGAGCCGATGCACGGCATGCCCGACTTCCCGAAGGTGATCGCCGCGGTCCGCGAG
>SLQK01000346.1 GCA_007131525.1 Nitriliruptoraceae bacterium
CGAGCGTGGATCCAGGTCCGGCCTCGTGCCGGCCAGCGTCGTCGTCCGTCCCCTTCGGTGACGCAGGTCCCCTGCCCTGGATCGACCGGCCCCCGGCGTCCCCGCGCCGGGGGCTTCTCGTGCCGCCGTCGGTGGCCCGGTTGCGCCGGTGCGCCCTCGCGCGTGTCCGCGGTGGCCGCATCACTGCGTGTGACAGCTGCTGACGTGCCGCCGCCGCCGCTCCCGCGAACGTGCGATAACCGCGCAGGTGCACAACAGCCCGTGACCTGTGTCGGTCGCGTGACGCTTCCCCTGTTGGAACCCTGCAGCGGATCCTCCGGAGTAGTGATGTCGACCACGCCCGACGCGACAGCTGCGACGCCGCTGTCGGAGCCGGAGGCCGATGCGGAGGTGGCAGGCAGCTACCAGCAACGGCTCGGATCGAAGCTCCGGACCGTGCGCCGGGCGCGGGGCCTGCGACTCCAGGACGTCGAGGAGCTGAGTGAGGGCCGGTTCAAAGCCGTGGTGGTGGGGTCCTACGAACGGGGTGATCGGGCCGTCTCGGCCCACAAGCTCGCGTTGCTGGCCGCCTTCTACGAGGTCCCGGTCGTGGACCTTCTCCCGGACGAGGAGCGCCCCCGGCGGCGCCGGAGCGACGACACCCTGGTGATCGATCTCCAGCGGCTTCGTGATCAGTCCGACGACGCCGAGCTCGCGCCACTGCTACGGCTCGTTCGTCACGTCCAGTGGCTGCGGGACGACTACAACGGGCAGGTCCTCAGCCTCCGGACCGACGATCTTCGGACGATCGCGGTGTCGATGGGCGCACCCGCCGACCGGCTGGACACCTGGCTGGAGGAGCGGGAACTGCTGCACCGCTGACCGTGGGACCTGGTCCCGACGCTCCCGGTCCGCAAGGACGGTCCGCGTGGGGGCCGGACAGGTTTAGGCTCAGCTCCTGGCGGCGGCGGAAGAGCGAGGCGATGTCCACCCTGCGATGGCCGACGAGGTGGCCGCGCCGCGGCCTGCTGTCCGTCGCCGTTGTCGCCCTGCTGGCGATCGGCGGTCTGCTCGCGAGCGACCCGTCCAGCGACCGGTCCAGCGACCGGTCCAGCGACCCTGTCAGCGACCCGGTGGCAGCGGGCAGCGGTCCGCTGGGCTTCCTCGCCGGTGACGCCGACCAGGTCACGGCCCACCGCTCCTGGTGGCGGCTCGACTGGCCCCCAGGTCGTCGTGACGAGACCGCCGCATCGCTGCAGGCGCTGAGCGTGCCGGGGTCTGAGACGCGCGACGGGTCCACCCGGCAGCTCGAGACCAACCTCCCAGCCGACGATCCCGGCTCCACCTCGCCCGGAGCTCAGGGCGACGCCATGGCCGCGGGGGCCGGGGACCGAACGGGTGCCGAGGGCAACGACCCCGGGCCGCCCGCCACCGCGCGCCGAGCCATGCGCAGCGAGGAGGGGTTCGACGTCGCGGCCGGGGTCGTGGAGTCGGGGGACGGGGAGCTCGTCTCCTACACGATCGAGCTGGAGCCCGCCGTCGCCGAGGATCTCCTCGCGTTGACCGCGGCGGTCGAGGAAGCCCTCCACGACCCCCGCAGCTGGGTCCGGGATCACCGCCTGCGACGGGTCGAGGACCCCGCGGAGGCCGACGTCCGGGTCGTCCTCGCCACCCCGGACACCGTCGACCGGCTGTGCGGTGAGGTCGGGCTGCTCACCGAGGGGCTCTACTCCTGCTGGAACGGGACCTTCGCCGCCCTCAACGCCATGCGGTGGGCGCGCGGGGCCGACGACTTCGAGGATCTCACCACCTACCGCCGGTACCTGGTCAACCATGAGTTCGGTCACGGGCTCGGGCACGGTCACGTCGACTGCCCGGCGCCCGGGGCACCCGCTCCGGTCATGATGCAGCAGACCATCAGCACCGGCCCCTGCCACGCCAACGGCTGGCCCTACCCCGACGCGTCCTCGGACTGACCTCCGGCGGGGGGCTCAGGAGCCTCGTCCGCTGGATGGCGAGCAGCGGGTGGGTCGCGCCGGCTCGTGCGCACGACGTAGGTCGCGCCGCCCAGCAGCAGGCCGGCGAGCAGGACGCCCGGCACCCCGACCACCTCGACGGCCCCGCGCAGCGCACCGCCCGAGGTCGAGGTCGGATCGGCCAGGGTGACACCGACGAACACCGCCGCCAGCAGGCTCGCGATGACGGCGACGACCCCCTGCCAGCGGGCGTCCAGGCCAGCGCGCTGTCGCAGGATCCGGCCCGCTTTCACGATCCGGCCGGCACGGATGATCCGCACCGCCCCGACCATGCGGAGCGCATGGGCGACACGGGTCAGCCGCAGCAGCTGGACCGGTCCCACCGCGAACACCACCGCGGGCACGATCGCCACGGCGAGGACGACCAGCCACTTGTTGCGCTGCAGCCAGGCCAGTCGGTTCTCCGCGACCGCGAACAGCACGACGGTCTCCGCGATCAGGACCGCACCCGAAAGGGTGTTGAGGCCGGTACCGATCGTCTCGTACGGCTCGTCGAGCAAGGTCAGGAACACCGCGGGCACGCTGGCCAGCGCCGCGACCAGCACGGGGATCGCCAGCCGTTGGGCAACGCGGTCGGCACGGTCGGGCCCGGTCCGAGGGTGTGGGCCGGGTGCAGGTGGCTCCGCACGGCCGTGTCGACCGGTCGGTCCTCCGGTCCCGGGCGTCCCCCGCTCGGGCATTACTCGTCCGGCACGGTCTCAGGAGCGGTGACCGCAGCGACCCCCTGGGCAGCCATCGGCAGCATCCGGCCACGCTGCAGGACCTCGGAGATGTCGAGGACCTCGACCTGACCCTCGGCGAGAGACCCCTCCTGCGCCTTCTGCGCGATGCCGTCCTCCAGCATCGTGGTGCAGTAGGGGCAGGCGGTGGTGATCAGCTCGGGATCGAGCTCCAGCGCCTCGTCGACGCGCTCCATGTTGACGCGCTTGCCGATGTTCTCCTCCATCCACATGCGCGCGCCGCCGGCGCCGCAGCAGAAGCCGTTGGACCGGCAGCGCGTCATCTCGGTCGGCTGCAGACCGGGGACGGCGTTCACGACCTGCCGTGGGGTGGAGTACACCTCGTTGTGGCGGCCGAGGTAGCAGGGGTCGTGGTAGGTGACCCGCTTGTCCACCTGGTTGGTGGCCACCAGCCGGCCCTCGTCGATCAGCTTGGCGAGCACCTCGGAGTGGTGCAGCACCTCGAAGTTGCCGTCGAAGTCGGGGTACTCGTTCTTGAGGGTGTTGAAGCAGTGGGGGCACCAGGCGACGATCTTGGTCTTGTCCGCCCCGACGCTCTTCAGCAGCTCCACGTTCTGCTGCGCGAGCATCTGGAACAGGTACTCCATCCCGAGCCGGCGGGCCGGGTCGCC
>SLQK01000147.1 GCA_007131525.1 Nitriliruptoraceae bacterium
ATCCGCCGGGCGATGCGGGAGAACTTGCGCGGGTTGCCGAAGGACTCGACGTACATCAGGATCACGTCGGTGTCGGGGTCCTCCTCCCAGTACAGCAGCAGGTCGTTGCCGGAGACGTCCGACTTGTTGCCGACCGAGACGAAGGTGGAGATGCCGAGCCCGATCGACTCCACGTGGTCCAGCACGGCCAGGCCAAGCGCCCCGGACTGCGACGACATCGACACCCGTCCCGGACGGGGGAGCACGGGGGAGAAGGTCGCGTTCATGCGGGCGTCGGGGTTGCCGTTGAGCACGCCCATGCAGTTCGGTCCCACGATCCGCATGCCGACCTGGCTCGCGACGTCGAGCACCTCCTCCTGCCGGACCTCGCCCTCCTCGCCGATCTCCGCGAAACCGCTGGAGATGATGCACACCGCTCTGACCCCCACCTCGGCGGCCTGCTCGATCACCTCGACGACCAGCGGGGCCGGCACGCAGACCACCGCGAGGTCGGGGACCTCGGGGCAGTCGGCCAGGCTCGGGTAGGCGGCGGTGCCCTGGACGTAGCGGGCGTTGGGGTTGACGGGGTAGACCACGCCGGAGAAGTCCGACTGGCGCAGGTGGTCCAGGATCATCCCCCCGATCGTCGTGCGGTCGCGGGAGGCGCCGATCACGGCCACCTTCTCGGGTCTGAGGAACCGGCTGAGCGCGACCCGGGCGGCGGCGCGCTCCTCGGCGGCGACGGTGTCGAGGAACCGCTCGGTCACCTGGGTCTCGAGGTCCGAGCGCACGACGCCGCCATCGTGGCCGCTGGTGTACTCCAGCCCCAGCTCACGCACGAGGTTCAGCATGCGGACGTTGTCGGAGAGGATGTCGCCCGACAGGGTGCGGATCCCGGCGGCCTCCGAGGCCAGCGCGACCTGGCGCACGAGCACCGTGCCGATCCCGCGACCCTGCTCGTCGTCCTGGATCAGCGCCGCGAACTCGGCGTGGTCGAGCTGGTCGGGATCGCGCTCGTAGCGGGCGACCCCGACGATCCGCTCGCGGTCGCCGCGGCCGCGGGTGGCGACGACGGCGTACTGCAGTTCCGGGTCGAGGTCGGTGAAACGGTGGATGTTGGACTCGTCCATGTGGAACGGCCCGTGGAAGCGAAGGCGTCGCGACTCGGCCGAGGTGCGCGCCCACATCCCCAGCAGCCGGGCCTTGTCGTCGGGTCGGATCCGCCGCACGTGGATGGTGCTGCCGTCCTTGAGGACGTGGTCGAACTCGTGCTCCATCGTCACGGGGGCTCCGCTCTGGATCGTCGGCCGGGGCCGGCGCGTGGGCGTGTCGCGGTGGCCCGTGGCGGTGCTCCTCGGGTGGTCACGACCGCCCGGACCCGCAGGTCCCATCCTCGCCGTTGCCGGCGGCCCGCGCTACCCCTGCACGCCCTCGACGTCGCCCTCGTCGGTCCGCGCAGCCCGCACCGGCGCGGTCCTCGATACAGCCCGCGAGCCGAGAGCAAGCGGCCGAGGGCCCTTGTCCTCCGCGCGTTCTGCGGGCAGCATCGGAGTCACCGAAGGAGAGGTGGACCATGAGCGGCAGAGGCGGCGAGCCGATCGACGCCGGCGTGGCCGCGGCCGAGGCCCGCCTCGATCGTGTGGACGACGAGGTGGCACACCGCGAGCTCGAGGAGCTGGACGACCCTCCGACCGACGGTGTCGACGCCGATGGCTTCGGCTTCCACGTCGATGACCCCGACGCCGACCTGATGACCGACGACCTCGAGGTCGGGTTGCGTGACGACCGGGAGGCCGACGCGATCGACGCGCTGGCGGAGCCCTTCAACGCCCGCGACGTGGACGGCCTGCTCGCGGTCATCGCGCCGGACGCTGAGGTGCCCGGTCTGGCGAGCGCGGACCTCAGCGACCTGCCCGACGCGGTGCAGGACCTGTGGCGCCGCCGTCCCACCTGCCTGCTGACCCGCGGCTACGCCGAGCGCGAGCACGTCGGGGTCCTGTGGGAGCACGACGGCACCGAGTGGTGGCGGACCGCCGTCGTGCACGTCGACGACGTCGTGGACGGTCAGGTCGGGGTGTTCGAGTTCAGTGACGACGCCGCGCTGCTCGAGCGGGTCGAGTGCGAACCCCCGGGCAACGACGAGGTGGAGGAGGGAACGCGCTGGTCGGAGTGGGAGGAGGGCGCCGACGGCGCCGCCTAGTCCCGACCAGGTAGGGCCGGCCCGCGCATCGGCACGGCCCCTCTTGGCGGCCTCTGCGCGCGGCTTCTGCCGCGCGGCCCCTGCTCGCGGCCCCTGCTCGAACAGCCCCCTCGACCAGCCCGGCCTCGGACAGCGGGGCCAGCGGGGTCACCGCGCGTTGAAGTACTTGGCCTCCGGGTGGTGGATCACGATCGCCGAGGTGGACTGCTCGGGGTGAAGCATGAACTCATCGGTGAGCTCGACGTCGATCGCACGCGGGTCGACGAGCCGGAACAGCTTGGCCTGATCCTCGAGGTCGGGGCAGGCGGCGTAGCCGAAGGAGTAGCGCGAGCCGCGGTAGCCCTGCCGGAACCAGTCCTGGACGCTGTCGCCGTCATCGCTGGCGATGCCGAGCTCCTCGCGGATCCGACGGTGCCACAGCTCGGCGAGCGCCTCGGCCATCTCCACCCCGAACCCGTGGGCGAACAGGTAGTCCTGGTAGCGGTCCTCGGCGAACAGTCCGGCAGCGACATCGCTGATCCGACGTCCCATCGTGACCACCTGCAGCCCGAGCACGTCCGCCACCCCCTGCTCGACGGGTCGCAGGAAGTCGGCGATGCACAGGAACCGGCCCGTGGACTGGCGCGGAAAGGAGAAGCGCTCCAGTTCCCGTTCCAGCGGGGCGTCGGGGTCCCAGACGACCAGGTCATCGCCGTCGCCGTTGGCCGGGTAGTAGCCGTAGACCACCTCAGGAGTGACGACCTTCTCGGCCTGGGCTCGGGCGAGCCACTCGCGCAGCACCGGCCGGGCCTCACGCTCGAGCAGTTCCCGGTACTCCTCCGGTGAGCGCGAGCCGGGGGTGAACCCCCACTGGTTGCGGAACAGCGCCACCTCGTTGAGTAGCGGGGCCACCTCGCCGACGGGGATGCCCCGCACGGTCCGCTGACCCCAGAAGGGCGGGGTCGGGACGTCGATGTCGGTGGCCACGGCCGAGCGGGGCCGGCCGAGGGCGTCCCGGGCGGGGGCGTCCACCGCGGCACGGCTCACCGTCGGCTGCCGGCGGGGTCGGCGCTCGGCCAGCCCCGTGCGTGGCGCGACGCGCGCACCGACTGCGACGCCGGCTGCCACCTCGACGTCCCGGCTTGCGGCCGCCGCCGCGTCCGCCGCTCGGTGTGCCTCCATCACCGC
>SLQK01000157.1 GCA_007131525.1 Nitriliruptoraceae bacterium
AGCTCGACTTCGCCGCCTCGCTGCGCGAACGGGTGAGCCGACTCGCCGGCACGCCCGCAAGCGTCCTCGACGAGGTCGGCGACGCGGTCCGACTGACCCCGGGCGCGCGGACCTTCGTCCGCACGCTCAAGCGGCTGGGCTACACCGTCGCGATCGTCTCGGGTGGGTTCACCGCGATCACCGACCGCCTCGCCGCCGAGCTCGGCATCGACCACGCGGTCGCCAACCACCTCGAGATCGTGGACGGGGTCATCACCGGCCGGGTGCTCGGCGAGGTGGTGGACCGCGCGGGCAAGGCGGACGTGCTCCGCCGCATCGCGGCCACCGAGCACGTGCCGCTGGAGCAGACCGTGGCCGTCGGTGACGGCGCCAACGACCTCGACATGCTGGCCACCGCAGGCCTCGGGATCGCTTTCAACGCCAAGCCGGTGGTGCGGGAGCAGGCGGACACCGCCGTCAGCGTCCCCTACCTCGACGCGGTGCTGTTCCTGCTGGGCATCCGCCGTGACGAGGTCGAGGCCGCCGATGCCGCCGACCCCGCCTACCTCGCCGACGCGGTCCCGCTCGTGGGGCCGGGCGGGACCGCTGACAACGGCGCCACGCCCTGAGGGAGCCTGCCGGTGGCTCCTCCTAGCCACCGCCTCCCGCCGGGCTGAGCCGTTCGAGCACGTCGGTGCGGCGGGTCACGCGCATGCCTGCGCGGCGGTACAGCGCGACCGCCCCCTCCAGGGTCACGTCGTCGACCTCGAGCGCCGCCCCGGTCAGCCCGCGGTCCCGGAACGCCGCGAAGGCGGTCCTGAGCAGGGCCATCGCGATGCCATGGCGCCGCCACGCCGGGACCACGCCCAGGTCACGCACCCAGCCGTCCTCGGCCGCGACCTCGGTGCCCGCGCGGCACACCGCGATGCCGACCACCTCAGCGTCGTGCTCGGCCAGCAGGACCAGCCCCGGATCGTCAGCCGGCGCGCGGTCGGCGAGGTAGTCGTCGCGGTCGATCGGCAGATGGGTCGGCACGTCGGCGAAGGCCGCCTGGTGGGTGCGCCACAGGGCCTCGTCGTCGGCGCCCGGCACGAAGGTGCGCACCTCGACCCCCGCTGGCCAGCGTGGGGCCGGCGGGGGCGCGTGGAGGTCGAGGCGGAGCTCCAGCAGATGCCGGACCGGCCGGAAGCCCCGGGTGGTGAACCACCGTCGGGCCGCGTCGTCGCCGTCGAGCAGCGCCGTCCGGATCCGCACCACCTCGGTGCGGTCGTGCTCGGAAGCCCGGTCGGACACGCCGCGGTCCGACGCGGGCGACCGCAGGGCACGGGTGCCGACCGCCGCTGCGAGGTGGAGGATCCAGGACGCGAGCCCGCGGCCGGTGGCGGCGGGATGGACCTGGCCCTCGAGGTGGACGGTCACCTCGGCGGCGGCCGGCCCGTGATCGACGCTGGTGCTGGCGTAGGCCACCAGGTGCGGTGACGAGCCGGGCTGCTCGATGACGACCGCGTCGGCCGGGTCGTCGAGCATCAACCAGCGCAGCCGCAGATCGTCGCGCCGCACCGGGCTCGTGTGCCCGCGGGCGCCGGCCGCCGCGGCGTAGAGCGCGGCGACCGCATCGAGGTCGGCGGGGACGACCGCCCGCACGATCGCCCCCGGCACCGGTGGTGCGGGGGCGGTGGCGGCGAGGTCGGCGAGCACCGACGGAGCCTACGCCCACTACCCTCGGCCGCCGCGCGCAGGTCCGCTCACGTCCCCCCGGGAGGTCCCCCGTGGCCCGTGTCACCGTCCACCATCTGACCCTCCCGAAGCGGCTGCCGCTGATCGAGGAGGACGGGCTCAGGACCCGCGCGGACCTGTCGGGCCTGTACGGCCCACCTGGTGCGTTCGACACCGCGGCGCCCGGCACCTTCGCCCACGGCAAGCGCGTGTCCGCCTGGGTGTCGCTGGAGCACGCACGGTCGCGGATCGACGAGCTCGGCGGGGGGCGCGTCAGCTTCTCGGTCGACCCGTCGCGAACCCTGGCCAACCGCGCCAGCCTGCGCGACGGCGATCCGGCCGACTACTGGGCGTCCGCGCGGCCGCTCGCGGCCTGGCAGGCCGACGGCAAGCTCCCCGAGGACCTCGAGGTCCACCAGAACGTCCCCGTGCGCGCCAAGCGGCTCCAGATCCACGCGCCCATCGTCACCGAGGAGATGCTGGGGGAGTACGCCGAGGTGGTGGCCGAGATCGCGGACGAGGACCGGCTGTCCGCCAAGGCGCTCATGCACCTCGCGGTGATCGCCAGCCACGGCGACTTCGACTCCACGGACTTCACCGCCGCCTGCGCGCTCGCCTGGCGGGACGAGCCCGACCCCGACCGGCTGATCCGCGAGCTCGTCGAGATGGACCCCGACAAGGTCGTCAGCGCCGTGCTGGCCGAGCACACCGGGACGGCGCCGGAGCTCATGACGCGGCTGCGGGAGGTCCTGGAGGAGACCCGCCGCTGGGCCGACGACCAGGGGCTCGAGCACGGCCAGGGGCTGTTCGCCCGGACCGCGGCGGTGCTGGACGAGCTCCCGGATCACGTCGCCTGACCCGCGGTCGCGCGCGCCCTGGGCTACAGGCTGACGATGTTGAGGTGGCTGACCCGCGGGTCGTCCTGGTCGCCCTCGAGCTCGAAGCGGACCCGCTGTCCGATGCGCAGCTCCCGCAGGCCGGAGGCGACGAAGGCCTCGCGGTCGAAGGACAGCTCGCGCAGCCCGTCGTCGAGCAGCGAGCCCTCGCTGGTGGCGGGGTCGAACGCCTTGATCGTGCCCTGCGGCATCGTTGCTCCTCGCGGCCTCGCGTCGGTTGCGGCAGGATAGCCATGGTGCGTCGAGACCCTGCTGCCAGGAGCCGCCATGGCCACGCCCACACCGCCAGATCCCGCCCCCGACCCCAACGCCACGCCCAGCCGACCACCTGCTGACGGTCCGACCGGCACGCCGGAGTCGGCCGGCCCGGGTGGCTCGTCCGCCGCGCGCCAGCGTCCCGCGGACGCCGGAGCCCCGGGTGCGCCGTCGGGCGGCACCCGCTCCTCCGGTTCATCCAGCCCGGCTCGCTCGGGCAACGGCGACAGGGATGCCACCCAGCCGGAGGTCGCGCCACCGGTCCCCTTCACCCAGCAGCTCGGACGGGTCACGATCGTGGTCCTCGCCGTGCTGTTCGGGGTGTTCGCGGTGGCGAACAGCCAACGGGTCGACTTCTCCTGGATCTTCGGGGACACGATCGTCCGGGAGGGCCCGACCGGCGAGGTGACCGGAGGCGTCCCACTGATCGTGCTGCTGCTCGGTGCGTTCGTGGCCGGCGCGGTCATCGCCGTCCTGACCGAGCTCTACGTG
>SLQK01000276.1 GCA_007131525.1 Nitriliruptoraceae bacterium
GCCGGCGGCGCCTTGCGTTCCGGGTGTCACCTGTCCCGATCGGCAGCCTGGTCGTAGATGTCATCGACGACGTCGGAGAACCGCTCTAGGATCGTCGCGCGGCGGGGTTTGCGGGTGGGGGTGAGCTCGTCGTCCTCCACGCGGAAGGTGCGGTCGAGGATGCGGAACTCACGGATCGACTCCGCCTTCGACACCCCGCTGTTGGCCTCTTCGACGGCCTGTGCGACCTCCTCCCGGACCCGTTCGTGCCCGTGCAGCGCCTCCTGCTCGGCTGGGAGCCCGTGGTCGCCGGCGAAGGCCTCCAGGCGGTCCGGATCGAGGGTGATGAGGGCGGCGATGAAGGGCTGCCCGTCACCGATCACGACCGGCTCAGCGATCAGCGGGTGCGCTCGGAGCTGCTCCTCGAGAGGGTCGGGCGCGACGTTCTTGCCACCGGCGGTCACGATCACCTCCTTGCGGCGGCCGGTGATGCGCAGGTAGCCCTCGTCGTCGAGTTCGCCGAGATCGCCGGTGTGCAGCCAGCCCTCGTCATCGAGGCTCTCCGCGGTGGCGTCGGGATCACGGTGGTAGCCCTGGAAGACGTTGGGTCCGCGCACCAGCACCTCGCCCCGGTCATCGACGCCCACCTCGACGCCCGGCAGCGGCCGACCGACCGTGCCCACCCGGGGGGCCTCGGGACGGTCGATCGTGGCCGGCGCACTCGTCTCGGTCAGGCCGTAGCCCTGGACGACGGTCAGCCCCGTGGCGCCGAGGAAGTGCACGAGGTCGTCGCTGATCGGGCCACCACCGGACAGGGCGTAGCGCACCCGTCCACCGAGGGACTCCCGCACCCGCCGGTAGACGAGCAGGTCGGCGAGCTGGCCCTTCAGCCGGGTCATCGGTCCGGGATCCTCGGCTGCCAGCTCGAGCGCCACGTCCTCAGCCAGGTCGAAGATCGGGCCGGCGACGCCCGACGCCTGGTCGCTGGCCGCCTCGTGGATCTTCTCGAAGACGCGGGGCACGCCCAGCAGGAAGCGGGGCTGCACCGCCTCCAGGTCGTCGGGGAGGTCCTCACGGGACCGCGCGTAGCCGAGGACGACACCCTTCTCGAGTGCAGCGAACTGGATGATCCGCGCGAACACGTGAGCCAGGGGCAGGAACAGCAGCGTGGACGGGTGCTCGCCACCGAAGGCCTCCTCGACCGCGGCCAGGGACTGGCGGGTCGTCCAGACCAGGTTGTGGTGGGTCAGCACGCAGCCCTTCGGACGGCCCGTCGTACCCGAGGTGTGCACGATCGAGGCGACGCTGTCGCCGGACAGCTGCTCCAGTCGTCGCTCGAGCTCGGCCAGGGCATCGTCGTCGGCCCGTGCCGCCAGAGCGTCCAGGGCCCCCTCGTCGAGGACCAGGACCTCCTCCGGTCGGCCGACCTCGTCCCCGGCAGCCGCGACCCGTTCCCCGAGCTCCCGCGAGCCGGCCAGCACCCAGCGGGTCTCGGTGTTGTCGATCACCCAGGTGCAGCGCTCCAGTGAGTCGGTCTCGTAGATCGGCACGGTCACACCCGCGGCGGCCAGGATCGCGAGGTCGGCGATGGTCCACTCGGCACGGGTCGGGCTCATGATCCCGACGGTGTCGCCCGGCTCGAGGCCGGAGGCGATCAGTCCCGCTGCCACGGCCCGGACCCTGGCAGCCAGCTCCGACCAGCTCACGGCGACCCACCGGTCACCGTCGTGGTAACGGAGGATCTCCGACCGGTCCTCACGTCGCCGCCACAGCGACGTGGTGAGGTGCTCCTCAGCATCGACCGGGACGGGGTTCGGCCCTGCCACCCGCTGCATCGTCTCCGTCTCCTCGCAGGCGTACCGATGACCCTAGGGAACGGTCCCACCACCACACCGCCCGAAGGTCGGCAACCAGGCAGTGGCCGTTCGATGGTGGCAGCGGTCGTCCCGGGCGCCCACCGTTGCGGTCTGCCCCGGTCGGACGGTGTCGGGCACCCCGGGGCGCGCACGAGCGACGAGTGGAGCCGCCATGGCCGAACAACCGGACGATGCCCACCAACGCCCTGCGGGCGTGGACGACGCCACCGTCGACGCGGTCGGCAAGATCGGGGAGGCCTTCGAGCTGCTGGAGCGTGCTCGCGGCGCGCTGTACGAGTTCCACCAGCGGATCGGCTGGGTCGATGACACCCTCGGTGAGGGGCTGGACCAGCTCCGCGCGGCCGGCCACGAGCAGCTGGCGGAGGAGCTGTCGGAGACCTGGCTCGGCCGGAACGTCCTGCCGGGGATGTGGACCTTCGAGGTGGTCGAGGCCTTCGACCGGACCTACTACGCGGTAGCGGTCGACAAGGAGCGTGAGGTGCGGGAGAGGTTGCTGCAGGGCCGACGGCACGTCCAGGAGGCGGAGCGGAAAGCGCGCCGTCGCAGCAACGGTCCACGTGACGACCTCAGCTGAGCTCGACCGTCGTGAGCGAGCCGGTCAGCTCGCGGCGTCGGCGCGACCCCGACGAGGGGCGAACAGCGCCACCGCCACCCCCAGCACCACCACCACTCCGATCACGATGGCGGGGAGCGAGGGTCCCGCCGTGGCGTCGGGCACGTCGGCGGCAGCGTTCGTGGGCTCCTCGACGCCCGGCGTCTGCGCGACGGCGGCCTCGATCTCCTGCCCGATGGCCTCGTTGAAGCCGACCCAGACCCGATCCTCGAAGATCGCGGTCGGGACGCCCTGCGCCCGCTCGCCCCGGGCTTCCATCTCCTGCTCCCAGACGGCCGCATGGCCCTGGTCGCTGACGTCGTAGCGGGCGACGACCAGCCCCGGGTAGTCCGTCTCGAGCTCATCCAGGAAGGGCTGCATCGCCCGGCAGAACGGACAGGTGTCGGTGCCGAAGTACAGCAGGGTGGGAGGCTCGTCCGCCGCCGCCGGCACGACCAGCAGCAGGACGGCCGCCGTCAGCGCCACGAGGGACACGAGCGCACGCCGACGTGGTCGCTGTGCGATGGGATGCTGGCCCACGGCGCGATCCTTTGAGCTGCAACGGACCTGGACCGAACGACACGACGGTACCGACCGGACCGGGACGCGTGGACCGACCCGGCCCTGCCGGTCCCACACGGCGGCGCAGTACCATCCCGCCACGTGCGCACCGCAGACGCGGGACGGCGACGACGAGAGAGCCCCACCGTGGCGAACCAGGACCCCAAGGGCCCGCACGTTCCGGACTTCTCCGGCGACGTGGCGGAGATGGCCCCGCACTACTACGGCGGCCAGGCGGTCATCGAAGGCGTGATGATGCGGGGCGCCGACCGCTGGGCGGTCGCGGTGCGGCGACCGGATGGTGACATCTGGCTCGAGTGCCACC
>SLQK01000301.1 GCA_007131525.1 Nitriliruptoraceae bacterium
CGGGCGACCTGCATCGTGACCACCACGATCCCGAACAGCACCAGCTCCAGGCCGACGTAGATCAGCAGGTAGAGGCCGAGCAGACCAGCGAACTCGGTGCCCCGACCGATGCCCATCGTCTGCAGGAGCCCGGTCCAGATCACCGGGAACCCCATCGTGCAGGGGAGCTCGACGACGGCGACACCGGCGGCCAGGACCACCGTGGTGGCCAGCACGGCCGGCAGGGGACGTTCCTGGTCCCGGATCGCCCGCCCGCCCCGGTAGATCCGGGGCTTGAAGCGGTCGGGGATCGTGAAGGACAGCCCCTGCTTGTAGGCGAAGTAGTCCTTGATGTTGACCGCACCGATCAGCAGGGCGATCGCACCGACGACCCAACCGATGACGGCGATGCTGGCCAGCAGGTCGACGACGGTGAACACCCCGACGATGAACGCCCCGTAGATGAGGCCGGTCACGGTCAGGAAGGTGACACCGACCGCGACGATCCTCCCCCGCGTCGCGCCGGCGTTGAGCACCATGGCCAGCAGGATCGCGAGGACCCACAGCGAGCAGGGGTTGAAGCCGTCGACGAAGGCGATCAGCGCGGTGATCCCGATGGCGGACCGACCCGCGAGTTCGACCTCGCCGATCAGCGGGATCGTGATGGTGGTCTGCCCCGGCTCGACCGGGTCGATCCGGGTCGCGCTGGCAGCCGGATCGACGTCGTCCGCGTCGCCGTCGGCGTGATCGGCGTCACCGGCATCGTTCGATCCGGCGACCGCGACCAGGCTGGCGACCGACCGGGTGATCTCCGTCGCCACCCGGTCATCGAAGCCGATCCAGACCCGCTCGCCGAGGATGGCGGTGGGCACACCCGACGGCTGGTAGCCGCGGGCGAGCAGCTCCGTCTCCCAGCGTTCCCGCGCGTCGGGGTCGCGGGACACCTCGTGCTTGACGACCTCCAGCGGTGGCGCGTAGGAGGCCTCGAGGTCCTCGAGGTAGACCTCCATCCGCTGGCAGAACGGGCAGGTGATCGACCCGAAGTACAGCAGCTCGACGCGCCCGTCGTCGCCGAGGGCGCTGACGATGTCGTCGGCGACCGGCTGGGCGGTGTCGTCGACGGCGAGCGCTGCGCCCGTGCCGAGCAGCGGGACCACGACCAACGCCAGGGCGACGGCGACCAGCAGGAACCGCCGAAGCTGCCGATCGAGCCAGCCAGTTCCGAGCACACCGAGCAAGGGCACACCTCCGGGCCACCCCAGCGTCGGCACCGGCGGACGCCCGCAACGGTGGGGAAAGTCCTCAGTTCGCGGGGTCGCAGGACCCTGACGCGCACCGGTCACGGCGTCGCAGGTCAGACTGCCTGCCGACGTCCTGGACGAGACCCGTGCCGGCACCATGGGCGGGACCCGTGCCGGCTGCGGGCCGATGCCCTCGCCGACCGAGGCTCAGTAGCCCCGCGCGACGTAGGCCCGGAGGTGGTCCGCCGTCTCGGTCAGCGCGTCCATCCGGGACCGGACCACGTCACCCACGGAGACGATGCCGAGGAGTTCCTCATCCTCGACCACGGGGACGTGCCGGTGCCGTCCCTGGGTCATCAGCGCGGCCACGTCGTCCACCCGGGCAGCCCGGGTGCAGGTGGGGGTGTCACGACTCATGACCTCGACGACGGGGGTGAGCCGCACTTCCTCGCCCTGCTCAGCCAGCGCGTGGACGACGTCGCGCTCCGACACCAGCCCGACGACCTCATCGGCGTCGTCGACGATGACGACCGCGCCGATGCCCTGGGCCCGCAGGAGGGCGGCGACCTCCCCGACCACCGCGGTCGACCCGAGCGTCGCCACCTCGGTGCCCTTGTCCTTCAGGATGTCGCCGATCGTGGTTGCCATGGGCCCTCCTCCGCGCGGCTCCATCGTGTCATGCCGCGCGGACACGGTCCACCCCGGATCGCGGGGCCGGGCCGAACCGCCAGGTCACCGGTTGCGGTGCCGGACGACCACGACGGGACACTCGGCGTGGTGGACGCACTGTTGGGACACCGAGCCGAGCAGCAGGCCGCGGAAGCCGCCGAGGCCGCGGGACCCCACCACCAGCAGCGATGCGTGTCGCGACCGCTCGATCAGGACCTCGGCGGGACGCCCACCGGCGACGACCTCCTCGGTGATATCCGGGTCCCCCTCCTCGGCCGTCCGGACCGCGGTCAGCACGTCACGGACCATCCGCTCGGTTCGCTCCTGAGCAGCGAGATGCCGTTCCTCCCGCCACCGGGACTCGGCCTCGCTCAGGTGCGCGGCGGTGCGACCGTCGGGGGCATAGGCGTACGAGGGCGCGTACGGGCTGTGCGAGCTGTCGAGCTCGTAGGTGGTGACGAGGTGGAGCCCATCCCCGGTCCGCACCGCCTGGCGGTACGCCCAGGCCAACGCGTCGTAGGCCGCGGACGACCCATCGATCCCGACCACGATCCGCCCCGCGCCGGGTCGACGTCCATCGGTCATGGTGCTGCCTTCCCTCTGGTCAGGACAGGTTCGGGTACCGGCACCGCTGGGCACCTGCACCCCAGGTTGCCACGGGCCGGGCGGCGGTGGCTACGGGCAGTGGTCCCGGTCGCCCCCGGTCCACCAGCCTGACCCGGGGTGCACGGACGGGCCTTGGGTCCTCGACGGTTGCGGCCACACCGCCCTGCGCCGCCCGGTCGGCCACCGCCAGGCTGGAGGACGTCGAGACGCCGCACGCACCACCCCGCCCGCAGCGATCACGTCGCCGCCAGGAACCTGCGGAGCGCGGCGAGGTAGGCCGCCGGGTCCTCATGGCGGGGGGTGTGTCCCGCACCAGGCAGGTGGGCCACCTCGACCTGTGGAACGTGGGCACGCAACTGCGCTGCCGCGGTGGCGTCCAGAGCGCCGCCGCGGTGGGTGTCGCCGTGCAGCAGCAGCACCGGACACCGCACGCCTCTGAGCAGCACGGGCCAGTCCAGGCCGCTGTTGGTGCGGTGCTGCTGCTCCAGCGCCGCGGGCACGTGCATGCTGAGCCGCTGGGTCGAGTCGGCCCACCGTCGCAGCGCCGCATCCGACCACCGTGGCGCGGCCTCACGCTGGATCTCCACCAGCTCACCGTGGGTCCGTCGCTTCAGGGCGAGGATCGTGGTCTGCAGCGACCGGGTCCGAGCCAGCTCGACCTCCGTCGGCGAGCTCCTGCGGGACCACCAGGGCGGCGGATCCTCCAGCGCGATGCGACCGGGCAGCTCCGGGTGCAGTCCCGCGAGGACCAGCGCGGTCACCGCCCCCATGGAGTGGCCGAGCAGGACCGGCCGGTGCAGGTCGAGCAGCGCGATCATCCCGGCGACGTCGCCCACGTGGTCCCGGGTCGTGTAGCCCGCCGCAGGATCGTCGGAGCGGCCGTGTCCGCGGGCATCGACCAGCACGACGTCGTGGTCGACGGCGAGGTCGTCGGCGACCGGCCGCCAGCAGGCACCGTCATCCCCGATGCCATGCAGGGCCACCACAGCCCGTGCACCCGGCGGTCCGGCGCGCCGCAGGTGCAGGCCGACGCCGCCGACCCGGACGACCCGTCGTTGCCAGGTGGCCACCGAGCCCCGCCTCCCACCGACGTCGGACGCGACGATAGGCCGGGGCGGGGCGCGCGGCATGCTCGTGCTCGGCGACGACGGAAGTGGATCGAGTCGACCGCGACCGCGCTGGGCCGCACAGCGCAGGCCCGCACAGCGCAGGCTCGCACAGCGCTGGCCGAGTGACCCTGACCGTCGAGCCGCCGGGCAGGCACACTCGGACCATGCGCCGTCGACGCACCACCCAGGACGCCCTGCTCGCCGCGGCACGCCGTGCCGGGGTGAGCGACGAGCGTGTCCTGGCCGCCGTGGCAGCGGTCCCCCGGGAGCACTTCGTCCCGCCCGGCGCCGAGAGCGAGGCGGCCCTCGATCGCCCGATCGTGATCGGGTCGGGGCAGACCACCTCCCAGCCCTCGCTGATCGCGTCCATGCTGGCAGCGCTGGAGCTGACCGGGACCGAGCGCGTGCTCGAGATCGGGACCGGGTTCGGCTACCAGACAGCCCTGCTGGCGCAGCTGGCCGCCGAGGTGTACTCGATCGAGCGGATCGCGTCGCTGGCCGACCGGGCACGCGAGCACCTCGCCGCCTGCGGGATCGAGGGCGTCGAGGTGGTCGTCGGCGACGGCACGCGCGGCCTGCCCGAGGCGGCGCCCTTCGACGCCGTCGTGATCTCCGCTGCGGCACGGGAGGTGCCGAGCGCGCTGGCGAGCCAGGTCACCGACGGCGGCCGTGTGGTGGCACCGGTCGGCCCCAGCGGTGCGCAGACCGTGGTGCGCTACACGGTGCGCGACGGCCGACTGCAGGATGCTCGGCGGCTCACCGCGGTGCGCTTCGTCCCGCTGATCGCCGACGACGACACCACCGGCCGGGGCTGACCCGCGGCGCCGCGGCGAGGCGCGGTCCGCGTGGGGGGATCACACGAGTTCACCGGCGTGCTGTGGCTCCTCCCGGCCAGCACGCTCGGGACGGCCGGCCACCAGCCGGCGCTCCAGCCATCGGCGGGCCACGACGACGACCGGCACCAGCGCGAGGCAGATGGCCGCACCGATGACGAGCTCCCCCGCGACGTCGGCGAGCCCCGCCCCCTCGACGCTGGCCGCGAAGGCCGGCCGCAGGAAGTAGTAGGCCGGCATCCACCTCGCCGGCCAAGTGGGCAACCCCGGCCAGATGAAGAAGATCGCGGGGAGGAACAGCAGGACACCCACGCCCTTCCAGGCCGCGAACAGGGTGTTGGTGTCGGGGGCCCAGGCGCCGAGCAGCAGCCCGATCAGCGCCATCATCACCGCCCCGGTGGCGACCGACAGCAGGAGCACCAGCGGTGCGGTGCCGAAGGCGGCGTTGATGGCCAGGGTGACCGTGCCGGCGACGACACCGAGGATGATGCCCAGCGCCGCCTTGGCGACCATCACCTCGCCCAGGCTCGCCGGGGTCGCCAGCACCCCCTGCAGGGTGCCCCGTTCCTTCTCCTCCACGAGGCTGGCCGCCGGCACCATGCCCCCGGGGATGGCCACGGCGTAGAGCACGATCAGGGGCAGCAGCCGCAGGTCGATCGGGAGCACCTCGTCGCCGAGCACCACCACCTCGACGTCGACGGCGACCTCGACCCCCGTCAGGGACCGCACGGCGTCGATGATCGTGGCCGTCAGCACGGCCCGGTCCGCCGGCACGCTCTCGCCCGCGTACCACAGCCGCAGCGGGGGGCGGTCCCCGGCCCGGACGGCCGCATCGAAGCCCTCCGGGAGCAGCAGCCCGGCATCGAGCCGACCGGCTGTCACCTCGGCACGCAGGGTGTCCTCGTCCACCACGCGACGCAACTCGATGCCGTCACGGTCCGCCAGCTCGCTGGCGACGGCCGAGCCGTCGAGGTCGACGACCCCGAGCCGAGGCTCGCCCGCGAACAGGCCGCCGAACACCCCGCGGACCAGCACGGTGATCAGCACCGGGATGACCAGCGCCCACAGCACCACCGGGGAGCGGGGTCCGAGCCGCAGGTCCTTGCGCAGCACCTGCCAGGCGCGTGCCAGGCTCATACGCGCACCACCCTTCGACCGAGCACGCCGGCGCCGAGCAGGAAGGCGGCGACGCCCCAGGCAGCCAGCAGCGCCAGCAGCGGCCACACCTCGGCCCACCCCTCCCCGTAGCCGGTGACCCGGACCAGCGTCTCCGCCAGCCCGTAGGTCGGCAGCGCCCGGATCCACAGCGCCGGTGTCCCCGGGAACAGCATCGCGAAGGCGGGGATGACCAGCGGCACGAAGAACACCATCGACCAGAACACGATCGCGATGAAGTCCTGCCCGAGCGAGCCGGCGACCAACCCGAACCCGGTGACCAGGACGGCGCCGAGCAGCAGCACGACCAGGAGCAGGGCCGCCTGGCGGGTGAACGTCGCGGTGACCGCCGCGAGCAGGACCGCCTGGCTGAAGGCCAACGCGGTCCCGAGCAGCGTCTTGGCCGCCAGGACGTCCCGCACACGGGCGGGGGTCGCCAGGATGGCGGTGATGGTGCGCTGGGCGATCTCGGTGGCGACCAACGAGGCCAGGGCGAACATCTCGACCAGCAGGACGATCAGCAGCAGCAGCGGCCGGAGCTGCTCCCGCCAGGAGAGCACCTGGTCGGCCCGGTCCACCCCGAGGACCAGCTCCTCCACCTCGGGGAAGGTCACCGGGGGGTCCTGGCCGGCGACCGCGACCGCCACCTCGACGACCACGGCGGACAGCGCGTCGTGGAGCGCCGCCGGCGCCTCACCGGTCAGCAGCACCCGCGCGGTCGTCGGACGCCCGCTGGCGACCGCGGGCAGGAACCCGGCCGGGAAGTCCAGACCGGCGAGCACCTCGTCGCCGGCGAGCACCGCGGCCTCCAGGTCCGATCGGCTCGTGAACACCACCACCTCGAGACCCTGGTCGGCCTCCTCGGCCAGGGCCTCGGCCAACAGGTCCTCCCCACCAGGCAGGTGGAGGCCGATCGGGATCGCGGGTTCGGCCGCGGCGGGCAGCAACCAGAACACGAGCACGTAGAACCCCAGGCCGAGCAGGGTGATGAAGGCATAGAACCGGTCCCGCAGGAACAGCCGCAGGTCCTTGGCGATGATCGCGGTGACCGGGTGCGACGCCATGTCGTCCACCTACTCCAGCCGACGGCCCGCGAAGGCGACGAAGACGTCCTCGAGGGTGGCCTCCTCGGTGTGGATCGTCAGCAGACCCTCGGCAGCGACCAGCTCACGGAGGCGGTCACCGGCGTCGCCGTCGAGGGTCACCACCGACTCCTCCACCGCACCGTCGACCTGGCGCCGGACCCGGACGGTCCGCTGCCCGTGGCGAAGCTTCAACCGCTCCGGGGTGTCGAGGGCGAGGATGCGACCCTGGTCGATGAAGGCGACGCGGTCGGACAGCCCGTCCGCCTCGTACATGTCGTGGGTGGTCAGCAGCACCGCCACCCCCCGCTCGGCCTCCTCCCGGATCAGACCACGGATCGACCGCGCCGACACCGGGTCGAGACCGTCGGTCGGCTCGTCCAGGACCAGCACGTCGGGCCGGTTGAGCAGCGCCCGGGCCACGGTGAGGCGCTGCCGCATGCCCTTGGAGTAGCCGCTGACCCGGTCCCGACCCCGGGTGGCGAGCCCGACCCGGTCGAGCAGGCCGTCGAGGTCGACGTCACGCCGCCCGAACAGGCGGGCGAAGAAGGCGAGGTTCTCCCGGCCGGACAGGGTCGGGTAGAGGTTCTTCTCCTCGAACACCACCCCGAGCCGGGCCTGGATCGCGCTGCGATGCTGGCTCATCGCCATGCCGAGCACCTCGATGGAGCCAGCCTGCGGTGGCAGGAGACCGATCAGCATCTTGATCGTCGTGGACTTGCCCGCGCCGTTGGGGCCGAGCAGCCCGAGCACCTCCCCCGGCGCCAACTTGAAGGACACGCCGTCGACCGCCACACGGTCGCCGTAGGCGTACCGCAGGCCGCTGGCGCGCAGCGCGACCTCCCCATCCGGGCTCATGCCCGCAGTGTGCACCCCGCCGCAGCCCCAGGCGCAGGCCACTTGGCCCTGGCCGCGGACGGCGCGCCGCGCCACCGTGACCCGATCCGCCTCCCGGAGCTCCCGCCGTGCCGAAGCGATCACCGTGGTTGGCGGTCACCATCGCCGGTACCACCGCTGCCATCGCCATCGCCGTGACCGTCGCCGCGTTGCTGCCGCGGGACACCGAACTCCCCGGTATCAGCCGCGATCCCGCACCCTCCGTCCACGGGCTGACCTTCGAGGACGTCTGGGAGCGCGAGCAGCCCGTCCTGGTCGACCTCGTGCCCGCTGCCGGCGAGGTGACCGCCGCCTACTTCGGCTATCTCTCCTGCCCGGACATGTGCCCGCTGACCATGGGTGACCTGCGGCGCGCCCGACAGCTCCTCGGCGACGATCTCGCGAGGCGGACCACGGTCGCCTTCGTCACCCTCGACCCTGCCCGGGACGGACCCGAGGAGCTCCAGCGCTACCTCGGGCTGTTCTTCGATCACGGCGTGCTGGCCCTCACCGCGCCGGACGCGGTGGCACTGGAGGCCGCCGCGGAGCGGCTCGGGGTCCGCTACGAACTCGAGGAGCCCGACCCCGACGATGGCCGCTACGAGGTGGCGCACTCGGCCATCACCTACGTGATCGACGACCGAGGGGTGGTGGTGCGTGAGCTGCCCTTCGGTACCACCCCCGAGGAGTACGCGGCCGTGCTGCGCAGCGTGCTCGACGACCGTCGGCCCTGACCCTGCCCGGGGCGAGACCGGCTTCCCACCACAAGGAGCTCCCGATGACCCGCTCCCGCCCGTTCATGATCGCTCCGCTGCTCCTCGCCCTGCTCCTGACCGCCTGTGGCGGCACGGCAGGCGAGCTCGAGGTGCGCGACGCCCGCAGCCGGATGTCCCCCATGCTCACCGGGGTCGGTGCCGTCTACCTCGACGTCAGCAACGACACCGAGGTGGACGAGCAGCTGCTCGGCGCGACGGTCGACCCCAGCGTGGCCGCCCGCGTCGAGCTCCACGAGACCTTCGACGTCGACGCCGAGCACGAGGGCATGGAGCAGGACGTCGACGAGATGGACCCGATGGAGGACCACGACGCGATGGACGACGACGGGGAGATGGGTCACGACGCCATGGCGCCGACCCCGGAGGGCTTCGCGATGATGGGGATGCGGGAGATCGAGGCGCTCGACATCCCGGCCGGGGAGACGGTGTCCCTGGTCCCGGGTGGGTACCACCTGATGCTGCTGGAGCTGGCCGACGATCTCGTGCCCGGTGAGACCTTCGAGCTGACGCTGCGCTTCGCCACCGCCGGCGAGGTGACCGTCGACGTCGAGGTGCGGGAGGACGTGTGAGCTGGTGACCGCGACCACGGGGCTCGACGTCGTCGAGGTGCTGCGCGGCGCCAGCGCGGGGCCGTGGCTGGTCGCCGCCGGCGCGGTCGGCGGCGTGGCTGCGGTCGCCACGGTCGTCGCCACGGTGGTGTGGTGGTCGGGCCCGCGGCGAGGAGCCCACGTCGGCGGTGCCCGCACCGCCTGGCCCGAGGCCGGACCGGTCCTGGTCACGGTCGCCCTCGGTGCCTCGCTGCTCGAGGCCGGGTTCCTGCTCGCCGACGGTGCGGATCCGGCCGGACGCTGGGGGCTGGCGGTGGTGGCGAGGGTGCTGCTCCTGGTCGCGCTGCTCGTGCTGCCCGGTGGCGGGGCGGCGCCACGGTTGCCGGGCGCTGACCCGAACCCGCAGGCTGCCGTGCCCGGTGGTGCGGCAGCTGGCGGGCCTGGTGGTGTGCCGGGTGTCGCGCCGGGTGGTCTCCTGGGGGACGGACCACGTGGTGACCTGGAGGGCGGACCACGTGGTGTCCTGCACGGCCTGCTGGCCCTTCTGCTCCTCCTCACGGCCGGGCTGGGTGCCCCTACCACCTCCGCTGCCGGGCAGCTGGCTTGGCCCGCAGCCGTCGTGGTCGTCACCGCGGCGCTGACCAGGGTCGGCCTGGCCCTCGTCCGGGCGCGTCCGGGCGCGGCAGCGCCGCTGCTCCTCGTGCTCCTGACCACCGCGCTCGCCGTCCCGACCGCGCTGTGGACCACCCCCGATCGCGTCCCTCCCCACCACCAGGAGCGGGTCGTGGTCGACGGCCTCACCCTCGATCTGACGGTGGCCCCGGTGCGTCCCGGCACCAACGAGGCGCACCTCTACGCTCTCGATCGTGAGGGGCGTCCCGCCCCCGTCAGCGACGTCCACCTCGCTGTGCTCGGTGTGGCGGGATCCCGACACGAGATGTTCGAGGTCAGCCCCGACCACCACCTGTCCTACATCCTCGAGCTACCCCCGACGCCACCCTGGACGGTCGCCTTAACCCTCCGCGGCGACGACGGGCAGCGACGCGAGGCGACGCTCCACCTCACCGGGAACTGACCACCGAGGAGCCCGCCGTGCCGACCACCCCCTGGACCGCCGGACCCACACCGGCGCCGCGACCGCGACCGCGATGGCAGGTCGCCGTCCTGGCGCTCCTGCTGGTCGCCGCGGCCGGCCTCACGGCGCTGGCCGTCCGTTCCGTGCTGGCCCCCGAGGAGCTCCGGGTCGAGGTCCCCGTCGGCACCGCGGAGCGGCTCGCGGCCGGTGACGCCGTCGAACTGCTGCCCCGCACCCTCGAGGTGCAGGTGGGTGATCGTCTGGAGATCGTCAACCACGACACCGTGACCCACGAGGTCGGACCCTACGTCGTGGCACCGGGGCAGACGTTGCGCCAGACCTTCACCACCGCCGGGGTCCTGGAGGGCGCCTGCACCCTGCACCCGAGCGGCGCCATCCGCATCATCGTGCGCTGAGCCCGCGGGATGCCCCCGCGGGACGTCCCCGCGACGTGGCATCCCGGGACCGTCGCGAGCGCGCGGTAGCCTCTGCGCGACCCGAGGACGCCCATGAGCGACGCCGATCGCGACGACGAGGAACTGCTCGCGCGCGCCCGCGACGGCGAAGCATCTGCCTTCGCCATCCTGGTCCACCGCCACGCCGCGACGCTGCACGCCGCAGCGGTCGCCTCCTCGGGCGCCGCAGCCGATGCGGCGACCCTGACCACCGTCCGGCGCACCTTCCTCCGCGCGATGCGCCGGCTCGACCGGGCCGATCCCACCGATCTCGAGGGCTGGCTGCTGTCGGTCCAGGGGACCCCGTTGGACGAGGAGGCGGCCGCACGCGCCACCCCGCTGACGACCTCCGAGCTGGACGAGCTGTGGCGGCAACTTGCGCCGTGCTGGCCTCGGGGTCGGCGCCGACGCCGACTGCCGCGGTGGGTGGGCCAGGTCGCCCTCGTCCTCGTGCTCCTCGCCCTCGCCGTCGCCGTCCCCTACGCGCTGCTCGTCACCGCCGTCGAGGAGGCGGACCAGGGCCCGGACCCGATCGCCGAGGTCGTCGCGGTGCCCATCGACGACGACCAGTTCGACCTGACCTTCGAGGACACGCCCCAGGACGACGCCGACGGGGCCACCGATGGTGAGGAGCCGTGACCGCGCACGAGGGTCTGGATCCCGCCCAATCGGGCCTGGGCGACATGGACATCGAGGCCTTCCGGCGGCACGGCCACGCCGTCATCGACTGGATCGCCGACTACCTCGGCACCATCGATGACCGACCGGTGCTCAGCCCGCTCGCCCCCGGGGAGGTCCGCGACGCGCTCCCAGCCACACCACCGGTGGAGCCGGAGCCCTTCCGTCGGCTGATGGCGGACCTCGACCGGGTCATCCTGCCCGGGATCACCCACTGGAACCACCCGTCCTTTCACGCCTACTTCGCCATCACCGGCGCCGGACCCGGGATCCTCGCCGAGACGCTGACCGCGGCGTTGAACGTCAACGGCATGTTGTGGCGGACCTCCCCCTCGGCCACCGAGCTCGAGCAGGTGGTCGGGGACTGGCTGCGCCAGCTGCTCGGGATGGCGCCGGCCTGGTCCGGGCTGCTGACCGAGGGCGCCTCCACCTCGACGTTGCTGGCTCTGGCTGCGGCGCGGGAACGAACCGACCTCGACGTGCGGCAACGGGGTCTGGCGGGGCGGCCCGATCTGCCGCCCCTGCGGGTGTACACCTCGGAGCAGGCGCACTCGTCGGTGGAGAAGGCCGCGATCGCGCTCGGGCTCGGCCGGGACGGGGTCCGCACCATCGCCGTCGACGATCGCTACCGGCTCCGGCCCGACGCGCTGGCTGCGGCGATCGAGGAGGACGTCAGGTTCGGGTTCCGGCCGGTGGCGATCGTCGCCACGGTCGGGACGACGGCCACGACCTCGGTGGACCCCCTGCAGGCGATGGCGGACGTCAGGGACAGGGCCGTCACCGAGCTGGGCCACCCGATCTGGCTCCATGTGGACGGCGCCTACGGCGCAGCGCTCGCGATCTGCGAGGAGCACCGGTGGGTGCTGGACGGCATCGAGCGTGCCGACTCGCTCGTCGTCAACCCCCACAAGTGGCTGTTCACCCCGATCGACTGCTCGGTGCTGCTGCTGCGGGACACCCAGGCCCTATCCACGGCGTTCTCGCTGGTGCCCGACTACCTCGCCACCGACGACGGCGAGGTGACGGACCTGATGGACCTCACCGTGCAGCTCGGTCGCCGCTTCCGCGCCCTGAAGCTGTGGATGACGCTGCGCTACTTCGGTGCCGAGGGGCTGCGTCGACGGCTCCGCGAGCACGTCCGGCAGGCCGCCCGCGTCGCCGCCTGGGTGGAACGGCACCCGGCGCTGGAGCTCGTGGTGCGTCCCGAGATGTCGACGGTGGTCTTCCGGCTCCGGGCAGATGACGCCGAGGTGGCTGCGGCAGCGGATCGGGCAGCGGATACCGCAGCGGATACCGCAGCGGATGCGGCAGCGGATCGGGCGGCGGCACTCGCGGCAGCGGATGAGCGCAGTCGGCGCGTCCTGCGATGGTTGGACGAGGACGGCCGGATCCTGCTGTCGGGCACGGTGCTCGACGGGCGGCACGTGCTGCGGCTGGCGCTGGGCAACCTGCGGACCACCGACGACCACCTCGAGCGGGCCTGCGCCGCGATCGACGAGGCCGTGGCTGCGGTGCCGCCGCGCTGACCCGCCGAACGCCGCGGACCGCGCGTCCCGAGCGGCGGGGCCACTCCGCGCGCCGGGCCCACCCCGCGCCCGGACGACCCCGC
>SLQK01000138.1 GCA_007131525.1 Nitriliruptoraceae bacterium
GGATCGCCCGCCGGCGGCTCGGCCGGGGTGGCCGGGGCCGCGGCTGCCCGCGCCGGGGCCGGTGCGAGCGCGGCGAGCTTGTCCGCTGGCGCGCGGTCGCGCACGAAGCCGATCACGTGGGAAAGGCTCGGGTAGTCGCGCAGCTGCAGGGAGTCGTCCCGCTCGATGTCGAACATCTCACGCACGGCCACGAACAACTCGGCCTGCTTGACCGTGTCGATCCCGAGGTCCGCCTCGAGGTCCAGCTCCAGGTCGAGCATGTCCGACGGGTAGCCGGTCTGTTCGGCGACGAGCTCCAGGATCGCGGCCTCCAGCGGATCGCCCGCCGGCGGCTCCTCCACGGGCGCGGGCGCGGCAGCCGGCGCTGCAGGGGCCGTCGCAGCGGCAGGGGCCGCCGTGGCCGGGGCTGCTGCGGGGATGCTCACCGCGGTGGCCGCCGGGGATGCCGGCCGTGCGCCCGGACCGGTATCGACCACCCGCAACCAGCGGTCGACGACCTCGAGCTCCGCACCGGACCGGCCGGTGAGCTGTTCGAGCCAGCCCCTGAAGGCCGCAGGGTCGCTGACGCGGTAGGTGAAGCCGAGGTTGTCGGGGGCCCGACGCTGCCCGTCGGCGACCGGCGTCCAGCGCAGCAGCATCATGGAGATCTGCGAACCGAAGCCGGCCGCCAGGCGCAGGGCGAAGTTCACGGGGTAGGACCCACCGCGGGACAGGTTGAGCTGCCCGAGCTCCGGGTCGACCTCTCGGAAGTTCGGCACCGGCGGGATGACGCCGGTCTCCAGCGCCTTGATCGCGACGACGTCCTCGACGCCGACGCCCATCGGGTGGCCGGTGACGCCCTTGGTGTTGGCGATGACGATCTGGTCGGCGCCGGTGCCGAAGACCTGTCGCAGCGCGTAGATCTCGGCGGCGGCGCTCCCGCCCCGGGCCGGGGTGTAGGTCTCGTGGGAGACGAACACGGTCTCCGGTGCGATCGCGTGGCGGGAGTACCCGCGTGCCTCGGCCTGGCCGACGACGTCCTCCATGACCTGCCCGATGTGCTGGACGTCCAGCCGGGTGCCGTGGAAGGCGCTGTTGGCCGTGGTCGCTCCGAGTACCTCGCAGATCGGGGTGAGGCCCCGTTCACGGGCGGCCTCGGCCGACTCGACGACGATCCCGGCGGCGCCCATGCCGATCAGCATCCCGTGCCGGCGACGGTCGAAGGGCAGGGCCGCGTCCTCGACGCGCTCGTCGGTCGCGGCCGCACCGGTCGCGAGGAAGCCGGCGCCGATCCACGGCAGCAGCTGATCGCTGGAGGCGTCGTCGGCGGCGACCACGATGACACGACGGCACCGCCCGGCGCGGATCCAGTCCTCCGCGAGCGCGACGGCCTGGGTGGTGGAGGCGCAGGCGCTGTTGATCTGCGTGTTGGGACCGCGCGCACCGATCAGCTCGGCGAACTGCGAGTGCCCCATCGACAGCACGCGGAACAGGAAGCGCCGGTCGAAGAGGTAGGCCTCCTCCTCGATGCGCCGGTCCAGGTCGGCGAGCTCGCGGTCGAGCTCATCCAGCGCCGCGCTGTCGGGGGTCGTCGCCGCGATCCGGTCGCGCACACGCTGCAGCTCGTCGCGCTGGCGTCGGCGGGCGGCATCCTGCTCGTAGCGGCTGACCTCGTCGGTGATCTCGTCCATGCCGGGGAAGGCGCTGGCGAAGATCACGCCCGTGTCGTCACGCAGCCCCTCGGGCAGCCCCCAGCGGTCGGGGAGCTGGCTGCCCACCCCGGTGGTGCGGTAGTGCTGGACGATCGGGATACCAGCGTCACGCAGGGCGTCGATGCCGGCCGCGATGGCCAGCTGCGTCGACCAGCCGAGCGCCGCGACCCGGCCGGGGTCCACGCCGAACTCCGCGGCGAGGTCCATGGTGCCGGCCCGGGCGGCGAGCTTGATGACGCGTGCCGGGTCGTCGATCGTCTCGAAGCTGGCCTGGCCATCGTCGCCCTTGACCAGCCGGGTGATGTGGCGGTCGGCGATCTCCTGCCGGATCTCGTTCGGGATCGGGCCGATGAACTGCTCACCGCCCAGGATGCGGGCGATCTGGAGATCATCGAAGATGCGCGGGGTGCCGGGCAGCCCGACCGACGCCCCGGTGATCGCCACTGGCGCCATGGCGGTCGGGGGGCCAGCGGCCGTGGCGGGTGCCGGGGCGACGGCGGGGCCACCCAGGCTGCCGGCACGCTCGAGGAACGCACCCAGCGCCCGTCCGAGCTCAAGGTAGGAACGGTCGTTCTCGGACATGGTGGCAGGCTCCAGCGTGGTGGCGGGCGCGGGCGGGATGGTGGCGGCGGGTGCGGTCGCAACCGGGGCAGCGGGGGTCGCTGCGGGGGTCGGGGGCGTCGGTGCCGGGCTCGGTGCCGACACCGCCACCGGCAGCGCGGCGGGGACCCGACCGGTGCCGAGCCCCGCGGCGTACAACCCGCACAGGGCCTGGTTGAAGGCAGCCTCGTCGGGGAACTTCGGGTGGTTGGTGAACAGGTTCAGGACCTCGTCGTCGCCGAGGACGTCGCTGGCGAGGCCCTGCAGGGCCCGCTTCGGGCCGACCTCGACGAACACCTCGGCGCCGGCCTCGTGCAGGCTCTGCAGCCCGGTCACGAACTGCACCGGTGAGGCGACCTGCTCGGCCAGCAGCTCCAGCATCCGCTCCCGTGCGTCGGTGCCGGTCGGGTAGAAGCCACCGGTGACGTTGGAGATCACCGGCAGCTCGGGCGCCCGCAGCTCGAGACGCTCCAGGGTGCGCCGCAGCGGTTCGCTCGCCGCCGCCACGATCTGGGTGTGGAAGGCGTGGCTGACGGGGAGCACGAAAGTGGTGAAACCGCGCTCGTCGCAGGCGGCCACGGCGGCCTCCACCGCCGCGGAGGACCCACCGAGCACCGACTGCGAGGTGGAGTTGACGTTGGCCAGGACGACGTAGCCGTCGACCTGCTCGGCGATGGCCTGGACCTCCTCGACGGGCGCGAACACCGCGGCGAGCTTGCCCTTGTCCTCCACCTCGAGGCTGGCCATCTCGTGCCCGCGGGCGCTGACGGCCTCCAGCGCGGCGGCGAAGGTGAGCGAGCCCGCAGAGACGAGCGCGGCGTACTCGCCGAGGCTGTGCCCCATGACCATGTCGGGGGTGATGCCGTAGGCGGCCAGCATCCGGGTCAGCGCCTCGTCGGCGGTCAGCATCGCCGGCTGGGTGATCTCGGTGGCCATCAGCTCGAGTTCGGCCGCCGCCTTGCGGTCCGGGTCGTCGCCGTCGAGCAGGATGTAGCTGGACAGCGGCCGGTCGATGA
>SLQK01000143.1 GCA_007131525.1 Nitriliruptoraceae bacterium
ACGATGGCCAGCGTCTCGCCCCGGTGGAGGTCGTAGTCCACGCCGCGGACCACCGACGCCCGGCCACGCTTGGTGCCGAAGCTGACCTCCAGGTCGCGGACCGACAGCACCACCTCGGTGGCAGCGCCCTCGTCGCGGCCGGACATCCGGTCGGGGGCGTCGCTCATGTGACCCCCCGCGACTGGATGATGGAGCGCTGCTTCGGATCGAGGGCGTCACGCAGGCCGTCACCGACCAGGTTCAGCGCCATCACGGTGAGGAAGATCGCGAGCCCCGGGAACAGGCTCATCCACCAGGCCCCGGTGGCGATGAACCCCTGCGCGTCGAGCAGCATCAGGCCCCAGGCCGGCCGCGGCGGCTGTACCCCGATGCCGAGGTAGGACAGGGCCGCCTCGGTGAGGATGGCGAAGGCGAGCGACAGTGAGGTCTGCACGATCACCGGCGCCGCCACGTTCGGCAGGACGTGACGGGAGATGATCCGCCAGTCGCTGGCACCGAGCGAGCGGGAGGCCCGCACGTACACCTCCTCGCGCACCGACAGCACCGAGCCCCGCACCACCCGGGCGAAGATCGGGGTGAAGACCACGCCGATCGCGATCATCGTGTTCCGGAGGCTCGGGGTCAGCACCGCCACGATGGCGATGGCGAGCAGCACCACGGGGAAGGAGAACAGCACGTCCATCGTGCGCATCAGCACGGCGTCGACCCAGCCCCCGCGGTAGCCGGAGACCAGCCCGATCAGCGTGCCGAGCACGAGCGAGATGCCGACCGCGACCGCCCCCACCTGCAGCGACACCCTGGCCCCGAAGATGATCCGTGACAGCACGTCCCGGCCGAGCTCGTCGGTGCCGAACCAGTGGTCGCGGCTGGGCGGCTGGAGCCGTCGCGTGAGGTCGTCGTCGGTGAAGGCATAGGGGGCGACGAGGTCGGCGAAGATCGCCGCGAGCACCAGCAGCGCGAGCACGACCAGGCCCGCCGCGGCCAGACGGTTCGCGAGCAGCGCCGACAACGTCTCTCGCCAGCGGGGCTCCGAGGGTTCGTCGGGAACCTGGAGCTCCTCCACGGGGTCGCTGGTCGGCTCGGTCATGAGGCCGTGATCCTCGGATCGAGGCGGGCGTAGAGCAGGTCGACGAGCAGGTTGATCAGCAGGAAGCCGGTGGCGATCAGCAGCACCGCACCCTGCAGCACGGGGTAGTCACGGCGCACCACGGCATCCAATGCGAGCCGCCCGATGCCGGGCCAGGCGAACACCACCTCGACGACGACGATGCCGCCGAGCAGGGTCGCCAGCTGCAGCCCGGTGATGGTCACCACCGGGATCCAGGCGTTGCGGAGCACGTGGTGCCGGAGGATGTAGCGCTCGGGCATGCCCTTGGCCCGGGCGAGCCGGACGTGCTCGGCCCCCATGGCCTCCAGCACCGACGAGCGGACGAAGCGGGTCAGGATCGCACCCGTGACCACCCCGGCCGTGGTGGCGGGCAGGATGAGGCGGCGGATCGCCTCGACGGGATCCTCCAGCGGCGAGACGTAGCCCGAAGGTGGGAGCCAACCGAGCGTGCGGGCGAAGACCAGGATCAGCAGCAGACCGAACCAGAAGTCCGGCACCGAGATGCCGATCTGGGAGAAGCTGGAGGCGGCGTAGTCGACGGGCTTGCCCTGCTTGACGGCCGAGACGATGCCGGCCGGCAGCGCGATCAGCAGCCCGACCAGCAGCGAGGCGAAGGCCAGCAGCATCGTGGCCGGCAGCCGTTGCAGGAGGGCGCCGGTGACCGGCTGTCCGGTCCGGAAGCTGACGCCGAGGTCACCGGTGAGCGCGCTGGTCAACCAGAGCCAGTACTGGACCAGCAGCGGCTGGTCCAGCCCGGCCCGGGCGATCAGCGCCTCGTAGAGGTCCTGGTCGAAGCGGGTGCCGAGCGCGGTGCGGACCGGGTCGCCCGGCACCAGGTGGATCAGCGCGAAGACGACGATGGACACGCCGAGCAGGGCGACGGCGGCCTGGGCGGTACGACGGAGCACGTACCGCCCCACGCTGTCCCTCCATCGCCGAGGTCAGGTCGATCGCCGTCGCACCGGGTGGGAGCCTGAGGGCTCCCACCCGGTCAGCTCCGACTCACCCTAGTCGGGTCGTGGCGAAGCGGGTCGCCACGTCGGGGCGGGTCTCGTAGCCGGTCACCTCGGGCGACCAGGCCTCGAGGATCTCCGGGTTGTAGAAGTAGATGTAGGACGCGAGGTCGACGATCCGGGCGGCAGCCTGGTCGTAGAGCTCCTTACGGGCGTCCTGATCGGTCTCCACCCGTGCCGCGTCGAGGAGCTCGTCCACCTCGTCGTCGGCGAAGCCCTGGAAGTTGAACCCTCCGGTCGAGTGGTGCTGGGCGTAGTAGAAGTCATCGGGGGCGATGTTGCCGAGCCAACCGAGCGCGAAGGCGTCGAACGCCCCGTCGCCCTGATCGGCGAGCCAGGTCGAGAAGTCCTCGATCCGGATCTCCACCTCGATCCCGACCTCGGCGAGTTGACTCGCGACGATCTGTGCCGAGGTCACCGTCTCCGGGAACTCGTTGGTGACCATCAGGTCGATCGTGAGATCGCTGACCCCCGCCTCGTCGAGCAGACGCTGGGCCTCGTCGACGTCCTGCCCGAAGGGCGCGTAGTCGAAGTACCAGAAGCTCGTCTCAGGGATCGCGGTCTCGTTCGGGGTCGCCGCGTCGAACTTCGCCGCCTCGGTGATGGTGTCGATGTCCAGGGCGAAGGCGATGGCCCGGCGCACGTTCGGGTCGTCGAAGGGCTCCCGGTCGTTGTTCAGCGACATGTACCAGTAGTCGTTCCCGGCGACCCGGCCCAGCACGATCTGGTCGTCCGCCTCGAGCTGGTCGAGCTGCTGCGGGGGCACCGAGTCGATCCAGTCGACCTCGCCGGTCTCGAGGTTGGTGACCTTGACGCTCTCATCGGGGATGACGCGGAAGTCGATCCCGTCGAGGAAGGGTCCCTCGCCCCAGTAGTCGTTGTTGGCTTCGAGCACGACGTTGTCGCCGGGGGTGAAGGAGACGAAGGAGAACGGTCCGGTCCCGATCGGCTCGTCACCGAGCGTGCCGGCCTCGATCGCCGCGGCAGGGGCGATCGCCATGCCCTTGAAGGCCCCGATCTGGTCGAGCAGGTTGGGAGCGGGACGGTTGAGCTCCATGACCACGGTCAGGTCGTCGGGGGCGTCGTAGGCGTCGATCGCACCCAGCCGGAAGGCGTTGGCGCCCTCCTCGGCGATGCGCTCGAAGGACGCGACGACGTCCGCGGCCGTCAGCGGCGAGCCGTC
>SLQK01000167.1 GCA_007131525.1 Nitriliruptoraceae bacterium
CGCGCCCGTCGCCGTTCCAGTCACCAGCGAGCACCACCTCGGTGCTCGCCGTGGCCACCGTGCAGACGGGCAGGGAGCCGCTCGGGCTGCCGGAGGGTTGACGGAATACCTGGGTGACCCACAGCTGTCCGGATCGGATCTCGACGCCCAGGCCGACCTCCGTCACCCGCGTGTCCAGGATGTTCGCGCGGTGGCCGCTGGAGGCCATGAACGCGTCGTGGAGTGAGGCGGAGGACCAGCCACGCCCGACGTTCTCGGCCAGCCGACGCCACCCGGTGACCTGGGTCGAGAGATCGGGGTTGTGGTAGAGCCGGGCGGCATCGGCCATGCGGACCGAGTGTGCACGTGCGACCCGGGTCAGGTCGGAGTTGGACAGCAGCGGGGCCAGTCCCCGCTGGGTCCGCTCGGCATTGATCGCGCAGAGGAACTCCTGCTCGGATCCCCGGGCGGCCGATGCCTCGGCTGGGTGTACCGGCACCAGGACGAGCAGGAGGGACACCAGGACCGTGATGCCTGAGAGCCGTCGCCAGGTGGTCGTCACAGTCGATCCTCGGTCGCAGAGCCGGTCGTCGCGGGGCACCGCCGCGATATCGACGGGTGGGCAACCCGACTTGAGTTGCACGGCTTCGGGTGCCACCGGATCTGGCCGCGGCCGCGTTCAGGACCCGCGATCGGGCGGTCGGTCAGGTCTGGCAACCAGGGAGCGGGATCGTGCGTCGAGGGCCATGTCGGGCCTCCGCGCCGCCGAACACCACGCAACAACTCCGAAGGTCGAGCGATCCGCATGACTAGCATCCGGCGTCGACGAGTGGGACCGCCTCCCTGGGGAGGCGTGCACGACGATCACGGTCGTCGCGCTGCGTCGGCGGTGTGCGGCTGCCGTGCACTGTGGCTCGATCGGCAAGGTCTGCGGTCCTGGTGTTCAAGCTCATCCGATGGACGGTCGAAGCTCAACGCACAGTCGTCGTTCCCTTGCAGCAGGAGTTCTGGCATGCCGAGTGGGTCATCCCCGGAGTGCGTGCGATGGCGGCAGACGCTCGCTGGTGCGGCCGTCTTGGCGTTGCTCCTCGTGACGCTGCCGGTGGACCCAGTCAGCGCATCCGAGGTCGCACCAGCGACCCTCAGCGAGGACCTCGAGGACCTCGCCGTCGAGTCGCGTGAGGAGCTCGACCTCGAACGCGGCACCGATAGCGGCGAGCCGGACGACGCAGCGGAGCCGGACGACGCAGCGGAGCCGGACGACGACACAGAGCCCCTCGACGACCTGGGGGCACAGGACCCCCCGGCGGCATCCGAGAACGACGACCACGAAGCGTCGGTCCTGGTGCGTGAACGGTCAGAGGTGATCGAGAGCCCGATCCCCTTCACTGGACTCGGCTTCATGGGCGACGGGGAGGAGGCGCCTGAGTTGTACTGGCGGGCATTGCGCGAGGACGGCTCGTGGGGCGACTGGAGCCTCGTTGAGGCCCTCGATGAGTACGACGGGCCGGATCCTGGTAGCGCCGAGGCTCGGAACACCGCGGCGAGTGCTGGACGGTGGGTCAGTGACGCGATCTGGGTCGGGGCCGCCACGCACCTTCAACTCATGGTCGAAGGCGCGTCACTCGACGACATCTCGGTCACCGTCATCGACTCAGCAGGGCTGTCCGAGACCGTCGTGCAGCGTGTGAGTCGTATGCTGCGATCCCTCACGACCGCGCCACCAGCCGAGGCGACTACCACCGCGCTCCACATCGTGCCACGTTCTGGCTGGGGAGCGGACGAGAGTTGCACGTCGGGGTCGGTCAGCTACGCGACACCGCGCGCAGGGGTGCTGCACCACACGGCGACGACGAACAGCTACACCAGGGAGCAGGCGGCGCAACAGATCCGGAACATGTACCACTGGCACACCGCCTGCCACGGCTCTGGGAACGGCTGGAGCGACATCGGCTACAACTTCATCGTCGACCGGTTCGGCACGGTCTATGAGGGGCGCCGCGGCGGTATCACCCGCGGTGTCATCGGGGCGCACGCCGGGGGCTGGAACACGGGCACCTTCGGCGTGGCGATCATGGGTCACCACAACCTGGCCGCTCCGTCTGCCGCCTCGCTGGATGCGGCAGCGAAGCTCATCGGCTGGAAGTACAGCATCCACGGCATCGATCCATCCAGGTCGGCGACCACCGTCCTGAACAACCAGGTCATCCCGACGCTGGTCGGGCACCGCAACGTTCGTGGCTCCTACCAGGCCTTCCCCAGCACGACGACGGACTGCCCGGGCCAGTTCCTGTACACCCAGATGCCGGCTCTACGGTCCTCCGCAGAGGCGCAGTCGTCCCAGATCCGTGCCACCTCGCCACAGATCTCGACCCCGGTTGTGGGTGACTGGAACGGGGACGGCCGAACGACCGTCGGGTGGTTCAGCGACGGCCGGTGGCGCCTACGAAACTCGAACAGCACCGGGACGGCAGATACCACCTTCTCCTTCGGTCGGGCTGGTGATATCCCGGTGGTGGGTGACTGGAACGGTGATGGCCGAACGACCGTCGGGGTCGTCCGACACAGCCAGTGGTTCCTGCGCAACTCGAACTCAGGTGGACCGGGCGAGGTGTCGTTCCACTACGGACGTGGCGCGATCGACTTCCCGATGGCCGGTGACTGGAACGGCAACGGCCGCGACACCCCAGGCATCGTCCGCGACGGTGACTGGCACCTGCGCAACTCCCTGTCCGGAGGCAACGCCGACATCACCTTCACCTACGGGCGCATCACCCGAGGCGACCTTCCGATCGTGGGTGACTGGAACGGCAACGGTCGGGATACCCCCGGCATCATCCGGGACCGCGAGTGGCACCTTCGCTACTCGCTGTCGGGAGGGCCAGGCGAGACCGTCTTCATCTACGGTCAGTTGACCAACGGTGATCTCCCCGTGGTCGGCAACTGGAACCGCAGCGGTGGAGACGGCATCGGGATCGTCCGCGGCCGAGACTGGCACCTCCGCAACGAGCCGTCCGGAGGCGCGGCCGATGTTCGGTTCAGTTGGTGAACGCCCCCATCACCCGCGCCGACGCGAACACGTCAGTGGGCGATGTCACCACGTGACGCTGCGGCGACCCATCGCGTGGTAGTGAAGACCGGCGGCCAGCATCGCGCCAGGATCGTGGATGTTCCGCGCATCGATGACGATCGGATACGCCAGACGCTCCCGGTAGGTCTCGGGACTGATGGCCTTGTACTCGTCCCAGTCGGTCGCCACCACGACCGCGTGCGCCCCGTCGAGCGCAGCGTCAGCGGAGTCGACACGCGGCAGGTGCGGCTGCTCTCTCGCGAGGACCTCCAGAGCAACGGGATCGTGAACGCGGACATCGGCCCCGGCCTTGAAGAGTTCGTTCGCGAGGTACACGGCTGGTGATTCGCGCAGATCGTCGGTGCCTGGCTTGAAAGCGGCACCGAGCACAGCGATCGTCTTGCCCGAGAGATTCCACAGTTCGCTCTCGAGCTTCTCCATCACCGACCGACGCTGGCCCACGTTGATCTCTCGGACCTCGTGCAGCAGCGCGAAGTCGTAGCCGACCTGCGCTGCGAGATGGGCGAAGGCATCGACATCCTTGGGGAAACACGATCCGCCATAGCCGAGCCCGGCCTGCAGGAACCGAGGTCCGATGCGGACGTCGTGGCCCATGCCCTCAGCGACGACCTCCACGTCGGCGCCCACGCGATCACAGATCTGCGCCACGGCGTTGATGAAGGAGATCCGGGTCGCGAGGAACGCGTTCGACGCGTGCTTGATGAGTTCAGCCGTCGGCACGTCCGTCTCAACGACGGGGCAGCCATCCTCGGCCACCAGGGTCGCGTAGACCTCCCTGAGCAAGTCGCGCGCCCAATCCGACGAGGTGCCATAGACCACACGGTCCGGATGCAAGGTGTCGGCCACCGCGGCGCCCTCGCGAAGGAACTCGGGGTTCGAGGCCACCTCGATGCGGTTCCCGTTCCCCAGCCGCGTGGACTCCCTCTGGATGACCTGTTCGAGACGCTTCCCGGTGTTCGCCGGGACGGTCGACTTCTCGACCAGCAACAGGTCACGTTGCGCGTACTCGACCACCGCGCGCCCGACCGCCTCCACGTAGGACAGGTTCGGTCCTCCGCCGGGCAGCGGCGGGGTTCCCACGCACACGAACACCACCTCGGCGTCGCACAGGGCCGCGCGTGGATCCGCCATGAACCTGAGGCGACCTGACTCGACCACCTCGGCCATGAGGTCGTCGAGGTCTGGCTCGTAGAACCACGCCTGCCCGCCAAGCAGCTTCTCGATCTTCGCCCCATCGTCGTCATAACCGACGACGTCATGCCCCCATCGGGCGAACGCAGCGGCCGAGACGAGGCCGACGTGGCCGACTCCGACGACGGTGATCTTCATCGTTGCTCCGTAGGTGGATGGAGGGCGAACAGCTGAGAACGCAGGACGCACAGCCGCACTCATCCTAGTGGTGAGCTCGCGGTAGACCGTCGCGCCTGCGCGGCCGCCCGGCGGTGGCCACACACGCCGACGGCCCCCTCGCCGACCGCACCCCCAGACCTTCCCGGAGGCTGAGCCGCCAGGTCGCAGGGGTGCGCGTCGCTCCGAGGTCGGGCCTCAGTCCAGCAACGGCGCTCCGAACCTCGCCGACTCGAGCACGCCCATCATCTCATCGAGGTAGGCGAGGAACACCTCGGTCACGTCCTCGTCCGCTGGCGATGGCACCGGTTGGGCCAGGAGCACGATCGACCGGGAGGGGATCAGCACGACCATCTCCCGGGTCCTGACCCCCTCGGTCTCGTAGCGGTAGATCAGCTGCGTCGCCGGGACCTCGTCCTGCAGCGTCAACGACGTATCGGTCTCGATCTCCGCACCCAACCGGCCCAGCAGGTCGCGCCAGTCGGCGGGCAGGGTGTCGGGCTCGTAGGTGAAGAACATCGCGACCACGTCACCGTCGGGCCAGTCGGCAGGGGTCCCGACCACGTCCCCGATGCCGATGTCCTGGTTGGAGATGCTGAGCCGGTCGGTCTCGTCCTCGAACAGGTACCACCCGTCGGGCAGGTCCATGTCGACGTTCCGCCAGGAGACGGAGTCGGGCTGGTTGGACCCTGTGCAGGCGGCCAGCGCGAGGGCCAGCACCCCCAGCACGAGCAGCACCGCGGCGGTGGAACGGGTCGTCAGACGCATGGCGGGTCGAGCACCTCTCGCACGGGGATCAGCGACGGGGTTCGGAGCTCAGGCCTCTGCGTCGCGCTCGTCGCGGTCGTCGTCCTCCCGGCTGCGGGCCGACGTGCCGTCATCGTCGTCCTCCGCACGACCGCGGACGTCGAGATCGTCGGACAGGATGGCGAGCTGAGCGGTGGTGCGCAGCAGGTCCTCGTCGTTGGCGTCGAAGGGGTCGAGCATCGGGACGCCCGCGGCGTCCACCGGTTCGAGCTGATCCGTGGGATCATCGTCGTCCTGGAAGACCTGCGGCTCGGCAGCCTCCTCGGCGTCCTCGCCCTCGCGCTCGTCCCCGGCCTGCAGGTGGACGAGCTCCTCGACCAACGGATCGCCGGGCTGCGGGAGCTCGTCGTCGAGGTCACGGGGTTCCGCATCCTCGGCGAGCTCCTGGTCGAAGGGCTCCTGCTCGGCCCGCGCGATCGACATGGCGGTCGCGGCTGCGGCCGCCTCCAGCATCTCGAGGTCGCGGCGCTCGCCGCCATCCTCGACGTCGTCCCGCTCGAGCTCAGCCCGATCCGAGCTCCTGTCCTCCGACGGGTCGTCGGCGTCGGCCTCCGGCTCCTGCACCTCGGCCGCGGGCTCGGGTGTGGGCTCGGGCTCGGGCTCCCCAGCCATCGACTCGTCGATGGCAGCCGCCTCGTCACCGGCGACGTCCTCCTCGGCGTCGGGCAGCAGGGCACCGAGGCCGGCAGCGACGCCAGCGCCGGCCACACCGGCGGTCAGCGGACCCCCGAACGCGGGAGCCTCCCGGTCATCCTCGGCCGTCAGGGCCTCGTCGTCGCCGGTGTCGGCTGCCGGCTCGTCCTCGGCTGCGTCCCCGTCGCCGCTCTCGGGCTCGTCGTCCAGGTCCTCATCGTCGGACACCGGCTCCTCGCCGCCGAGCTCATCCTCCAGCTCCGCGACCGCCTCGTCATCGAGCACCGGCTCCTCGCCGCCGAGCTCGTCCACGAACCCCGCCACCGGCTCATCCTCGGGCACCGGCACCGGCTCGCCATCGGAGCCGGGGACCACCACCGGAGAGGTCCCGACGGTGGATGAGATGGTCCGGCGGCGCTCGGCCTCGGCCGCCGGATCGACCTCGACCGGCGGAGCCAGGCGCATGGCTGTCGAGGTGTCCAGCAGCACCACCTGGGCGTGGGTTCCCGCCGCCTCGAGCGCATCGAGGCTGGCGATCAGGTCAACCCGGGAGGTGCGGTCGCGCTCGACGATGATCAGGACGTGGTCGAGCGCGGCCGCGGCCGCGACCACGGACCGGCTGGCCGCGGTGGGTAGCGACACCAGCATGATGTCGAGGTCGCGGGGGAGCCGGCCGGGGAGCTCGGTGAGGGCGGCGAGCGCGTCGGCGTGGTCGCGCCCCGCCGACAGCTGCGCGAGCTTGACGCCCGGCTCGAAGGTGACGGCCTCGGCGAGCTTGCTGCCGTCGCGGACCACCTCGACGAGCCCGGGGTGCTCGGAACGCCCCGACGCGAGGTCGACCCGCAGCACGCCCACGCCCTCGGATACCAGCGAACGGGCGATGGCGTCGGTCCAGGCGCTGGAACGCCGCGCATCACGGCTCGCGGTCGCGAAGGCGAGCAGCAGGGGCACCCCCGGCTCCCGCACCTCCAGCACCGCGGCGGCCAGCGGGCCGGCAGCTGCGACGCTCGGATCCCGCGGCAGGACCGCGACGAGCTCGCCCCCGGCCGCAGCCACGTGCCGGGGACCACGCACCACCAGATCGGTCGCGTCGGTCGCGACGGCGGCGGCCAAGCCGAGCAGCAGGCCGCCGAGCCCGACCGCAGCACCGACAGCCGGTGCCGGCGGGACCACCTCGGGGAGCAGCAACGCGGCGATCGCACCGAGCACGATCACCGCACCGGTCACGGCAGACAGCAGGACCCACTTGCGCGACACGATGTCGAGACCCTCGACCAGCCACAGCGGTGGGTGGGAGGGTCGCTCAGCTCGGTCGCGGGAACGGGTCGGCATCGGGGTCCGACTCTACCGTCGGCTCGGGCGGTCGGAGTGGAGGCCCGCCCACCTCCCACCGGTGGCCGGGTGGCGGCACGACCAGGGCCCGGGCTGCGACCGCCTGCGCCGCCGCCCCCGGCACACCGAGCGAGACCCGCGCCAGGTGCACCGCCCACAGCAGCGCCGGAGGGGCGAGGTCCGCCGCCCGCTCCAGCAGCTCGGGGTCCCGGCGGACCACCCCCGCGAACAGGCAGCCCTTGGCGGTGTGGAACCGCGACCCGGACCGGTAGGGAGCGGGCAACGCCAGCTCGCCATCGCTGCGCAGCGCGGGCAGGCCCTGCGCGGATGGTGCCGACCCGGTCAGGAACGCGATCTCGACCTCGACCCAGCTCTCGCGCAGCAGCTGTCGGTCCCGTCGCGGGGCGTCGGGCTGCTCGCCCAGCAGCGCCTGGGCCCGTCGTAGCCGCTGTCGGGCCCCCTCGGCGTCGACGTGCCCGACCGCATCGGCGGCCAACGACACCCACAGCATCGCCGCGTCGATCGGATCGATGGCCGCCGGCAGCGCCGCGAGCTCCAGTTCCTGCGCCGCGCCGTGCCCCCCGAGCTCGCGGAGCAGCCGGCCCCGTTCCGCCGCCAACCAGGGCCCGAGCGCCGGTGCCTGCACCCGGTCGAACCACCGCCACGCGAGGTCACCTCGGCCGAGGCGCCCCCACACCACCCCGTACCACGCACCGGCGACCTCCTCCGGCGGGGCATCGCGACGCAGCCCGGGCCCAACGGGCAGCTGGATGTCGGGAGGCAGCAGCGTGGCGAGACCATCCGCGGGCGGCAGCGGTGGTCCGGCGGGATCGGGCGAGGCAGGCGGAGGTCTCACCTGTGTGAGCCTACGGAACGGGGCTGCCACACTGTCGTCCGTGTCCGCCACGCCGCCGCTCCCACCCCCCGACCCCGACGACCACCTCGAGCTGCGGTGGCGCCGGGCCCACCTCGCGACCTCCGGGCTGCTGACCTGGCCCCACCCGGCCGTCGAGGTACCCGGGGTCCGCCACCACCTCCACGTCGCCTTCGACGGTGGGCTCCGCGTGGTCGGCGGCACGGTCGTCGGCGGGGACCTCGAGGTGGTGCTGCACCGCGCGCCGGAGGGACTGCCCGCCGGGCTGGGCGAGCGGGACGGGTTCCGCCACCTCGCCGGGCGTCCCACCTTCCACCTCGACGTCGAGGTGGCCGACGAGTGGCTGGCGGGTCAACTGGTGGCCACCGCCGCCGACGCGGGTGGACGGCTGCTGGCCGCGACCGGGGTCCAGACGGCGCTGGCCATCGACGAGCGGTTCGCGACCGACGCGCCCCTCGGGGTGGCGTGGGACGCGCAGGGGCGACCGACGTGCCGGCTGTGGGCTCCGACCGCACGCCGCGTGGCCCTCCACCTCGGTGCTGCTGCCGCGGCGGCCTCTTCCGCTGCGACGCCCACGCCCCCCGCGACCGCGAGCACGGCGGCGCCGGCGACGGCGACGGCGGCGACCGCGAGCACGACCGCGACCGCGACCTCGACCGCGACCGCGACCCCCGGCGAGCAGGTCCTGCCCATGGCACGCGGCCCCAGGGGCGTCTGGACCGTGGTCGGCGAGCCGTCCTGGGCCGGTCGGACCTACCGCTTCGAGGTGGAGGTGTACGACCCGGAGGCGGACCGGGTGGTGCGGAACCTCGTGACCGATCCGTGGTCGCATGGGCTGACCGCCGACGCCGCACGCTCGCTGCTCATCGACCTCGACGACCTCGCCGATCGGGCCCTCGCCCCGCCCGGCTGGGCACGGGGCGCCAGCAAGCCCGCCTTCGCCGGGCAGAGCCGCATGGTGGTCTACGAGCTCCACGTGCGGGACTTCTCGGCCGCCGACGAGAGCGTGCCGGCGGCGCTGCGGGGGAGCTACGCCGCCTTCGCCCTGCCCGGTACCTACGGGGTCCGGCACCTGCGGAGCCTGGCCGAGGCCGGGGTGACCCACCTGCACCTGCTGCCGATCAACGACCTCGCCTCGATCCCCGAGCGGCGCGAGAACCAGGTCACCCCGTCGATCGAGGAGCCCGAGGACCCCGCCTCCCCCGAGCCCCAGGCCATCCAGCAGGCCAGCGTCGACCAGCAGCCCTACAACTGGGGCTACGACCCCCTGCACTGGCTCGTCCCCGAGGGTGCCTACGCCACCGACCCCGACGGGCCGGCGCGCATCCGCGAGGTGCGGGAGCTCGTCGCGGCCGTCAACCGGCTGGGGCTGCGGGTGGTGCTCGACGTGGTGTTCAACCACACCTACCGCGCCGGCGACGACCGCCTGAGCGTGCTCGACCGGATCGTGCCGGGGTACTTCCACCGGCTCGACGACCTCGGGGTGATGACGACCTCGACCTGCTGCCCGAACACCGCCACCGAGCACGCGATGATGGAGCGGCTCATCCTGGACGCGGTCGTGACCTGGGCCCGGTCCTACCGCGTCGACGGCTTCCGCTTCGACCTGTTCGGCCACCACCCGGCGGCGCAGGCGAGGCGGATCCGGGCGGCGCTCGACCGGCTCACCCTGGAGCGCGACGGGGTGGACGGCCGGGCGATCGTGCTCTACGCCGAGGGCTGGGAGTTCGGCGAGGTGGCCGGTGACGCCCGCTTCGTGCAGGCGACCCAGCGGGGGCTGGCCGGGACCGGGATCGGGACCTTCGACGACCGGCTGCGTGACGCCGTGCGCGGGGGCAGTCACGTCGGCCCGCGGAGCGTCCAGGGGTTCGCGAGCGGCCGGTGGTGGGAGCCGAACGGCCGCGGCGAGCGGGGTGGGGAGGGCGGCGGCGCACCGGGAACCTACGGCCGCGACCCCGCCGACCGCGAGGTGGCGCTCGAGCTGACCGACCGGGTCCGGCTCGGTGTCGCCGGCAACCTCGCCGACATCGAGGTGGCGTGCCACGACGGCGTCGTGCGCCGCGGCCGCGAGCTGCGCTACGGCGACGCCCCGGCCGGCACCTCGCTGCGGCCACAGGACCAGGTGGCCTACGTCTCCGCCCACGACAACGAGACCCTGTTCGACGCGCTCGCAGCCAAGCTGCCCACCACCACCTCGATGGAGGACCGGGTCCGGATGCAGGTCGTCGCCCTGGCGACGGTGCTGCTCGGGCAGGGCACACCGTTGCTGCACGCCGGCTCGGAGCTGCTGCGATCGAAGTCGCTGGACCGCGACTCCTACCGGTCCGGCGACTGGTTCAACGCGATCGACTGGACCGCCCGGCGCTCGCGGTGGGGGGTCGGGCTGCCGCCGGAGTCCTCCAACCCGGACGAGCGCGCGCTGCTGGCCGAGCTGCTGCGCACGATCCCCGCGCCGGCTCCCCACCATCTCGCCGCCTGCCGGGACCGGGCGCTCGCGCTGCTGCGTGTCCGGCAGCGTTCGCCGCTGTTCGGGCTCCCCACCGCCGCCGACGTCGCCCGGCACCTGACCTTCCACCTCACCGGCGCGGCCGGGCAGCCCGGCCAGGTCGTATGGACGCTGTGGGGCCTGGACCGGGCCGACCACGACCTGCTGCTGGCCCTGAACGCCGCGCCGGAGCCGCTGTTCGCCGGCGCGTCGCAGCTCGCGCTGGATCCCGCGGTGGCCGCGGCCGGCCGGGGGGCGACGGGCTGGAGGCTGCATCCGAGCCTCGCCGAGGTCCGCGATCCGGCCCTCGACCGGGTCCGCCTCGACGCCGGCGGGCTGCTGGTCCCGCCGCGGACCGCCGCGGTCCTGCTGCGGGCCAACCGTCGGACCGCCGCCCCGAGGTGACCCGTCCCCATCGCCCTCCGTGGGCGCAGCGTGCTCCCGTGCCCACCGCGCGGTACACCTGCCACCTCGCCGTCTCTGACCGCTGCGAGCTTGCCCACCCGCCGCTGGCCGACCGGAGGCCGGCGGGCCCTGACCGGAGGACGTCACCGTGCCGACGACGATGCAACGCCTGGCTGGGCCGGCGGTGGTCTCGCTGCTGCTCGTGCTGCTCGCCGTGCCCGGGGTGCTGTTCGCGACCGGCGTCGTCGAACGGGACGGGGCCGGTGCCGCCGGGTGGGACCCGGGCTGGGACACCGCCGACAGCCAGGACTGGCCCGCTGACGCGGTGATCTACCACGTCTTCGTGGACCGGTTCGCCGACGGGGACGCGCCGATGACGCAGGTCGCCGGCAGCCCCGCCGACGCGGACTACGCCGCGGCGCTCACCGACTGGATGGGCGGCGACCTCGCCGGCCTCGAAGCCCGGCTCGACCACATCGTCGCCACCGGCGCCAACACCCTGTGGCTCTCCCCGGTCAACACCGGACCGGCCTTCCACGGCTACCACCCCACGGACCTGCTGGATGTCGACCCCCGCTTCGGCGACGTCGAGGGGTTCCGGGACCTGATCACCGGCGCCCAGGAACGAGGGGTGCGGGTGATCTACGACCTGGTGCTCAACCACACCTCCAACCAGCACCCGTGGTTCCTCGCGGCCCAGGCTGACTGCGCCGGGAGCGAGTTCGTCGACTGGTACCGCTTCAGCGACTGTCCCGACCGCTACGCCGCCTTCGCGGGGCTGCCGGAGCTCCCCCAGCTGAACCTCGACCATCCACCCGTCCGCGCCTGGGTGGTCGACGAGGTACTCCCCTTCTACCTCGACGACCTCGGCGTCGACGGCTTCCGACTGGACCACGTCGAGGGGCCCTCACGCGACTTCTGGCGCACCTTCAACGCCGAGCTGGATGCACGCTGGCCCGACACCCTCGTGCTCGGGGAGGTCTGGTCGCAGCTGGCGGTGATCGAGTCCTACGGCGATGTCCTCGACGCCGCCACCGCCTTCCCGCTGCGCGACCGGCTGCTGGCCACCTTCGCCGGCGGTGGTGACGTGCGCGCCGTGGCGATGCCGATCGCCGCAACGCTCGACTCGAGCGGCCTCCCCGACCCCGCACCGCCGCGCCAGCAGACCTACCTGTCCTCACATGACCAGTCGCGCTTCGCCCACGAGGCCGGTGGCGACCTCGACCGGGTCGCGCTGGCCTACGCCGCCATCCTCACCCTGCCCGGTCTGCCGACGATCTACTACGGCGACGAGGTCGGCATGGCGCAGACCGATGCGCTGCCGGACGGCGCGGACTTCGCCGACCGCTGGTTCCGCGAGCCGATGCCCTGGGACGACGAGGTCTGGTCGACCTGGGACGACGCGCTCCTGGCCCGCGTCGCCGCCTTCACCCGGGCCCGCACGACGATCCCGGCCCTTCACTCCGGTCGCTACCTCGAGGTGGTCGGCGAGGGCGAGGTCTGGGTCTTCGAGCGCAGCCACGGCGATGACCGGCTGCTCGTGGCCCTCAACAACGGCGAGGTGGCGGTGGAGCTCGACGGCGTGCTCGCGGCCGCGGGCTGGTCCGACGGCGGCCTCCTCGCCGACGCCGAGGTGGTCGTGCCGCCG
>SLQK01000017.1 GCA_007131525.1 Nitriliruptoraceae bacterium
GAGCTGCGCGGAGAAACCGAACCGGTCGCGCAACGGGGAGGCGACCAGCCCGGTGCGGGTGGTGGCACCCACCATCGTGAAGCGCGGCAGGTCCAAGCGGATCGACCGGGCGCCGGGCCCCTTGCCGACGACGATGTCGAGCTGGTAGTCCTCCATCGCCGGGTAGAGGACCTCCTCGACGGTGCGGGGCAGGCGGTGCACCTCGTCGAGGAACAGCACGTCGCCGGGCTCGAGCCCGGTGAGGATGGCGGCGAGGTCCCCCGGCCGTTCGATGGCCGGCCCTGAGGTGGCCCGGAAGCTGGCACCGACCTCGGCGGCGACGATGGCGGCCAGGGTGGTCTTGCCGAGGCCCGGCGCCCCCGACAACAGCACGTGGTCAGCGGCCTGCCCGCGTTGGCGTGCCCCGGCCAGCACGAGCTCGAGCTGCCGCCGCACCCGGTCCTGGCCCACGAACTCCTCGAGCCGGGCGGGTCGCAGGCTCGCCTCCAGACGGTCCTCACCGGGCAGGGCCTCGGACCCGAGCACGTCCTCCTCGCGCGGTGCGCCGCTCATGTCTGGCCCGCCCGGGCGGTGCCGAGGTTGCGCAGGGCGGCCCGGAGCAGCTCGGCGCTGTCCTCGGGCGCGTCGCCGTCCACCGCCGCCAGGGCGGCGGCGACCTCGCTGGCCGAGTAGCCCAGCGCCGCCAGCGCGTCCCGGGCCTCCTCGACCGCACCGACGGGCAGGCTGGCGGCGCCACCGGCGCGTCCGTCGACCGACACCTGCGCGACGACACCGACCTTGTCCTTCAGCTCCAGCACCAGGCGCTGGGCGACCTTGCGGCCGACGCCGGGGATCGCGGTCAGCGTGGCCTGGTCGTCGGTGGCGATGGCCGTGCGCAGGACGTCGGGACGGTGGGTGCCGAGGGCGGCCAGCGCGAGCCGGGGTCCGACGCCGGAGGAGGTGAGCAGCAGCTCGAACAGCCCCAGCTCGGCGGCAGCGGTGAACCCGTAGAGGGTCATGGCGTCCTCCCGCACCTGCAGGGAGGTGTGGAGGGTCACCTGCTGCCCCCGCGGGGGCACCTCGGCGCCGGGGGTGACGTGGACGAGGTAGCCCACGCCATGCACGTCGACGACCACCGCGGTCGCGGTGCGGTCGAGGACCGTGCCGGTCAGCCTGGCGATCACGCCCGCCCACCTCCCGTGCCCGGGAGCAGGCCACGGGCCGCGAGGTGGGCCTCCCAGCCCCCACGTGCCGACCGGGCAGCGTCGGTGTGGGCGGCCGAGACCGCAGCGGCGGCCGGGGTGTCGGCCGTCAGCACGGCGAGGCGGCTGCGGGCCAGGTGGGTCAGCGCGACCGCCAGGGCGTCGGCCACGTCCGCGGGCCGCGGCACGTCGGCCAGGCCGAGCTGGGCTGTCACCAGCCTGGCGACGGCCGCCTTGTCCGCCGCGCCGTCGCCCGCGACGGTCAGCTTGACGTCGTTCGGGCTGTAGGAGGTGACCGGCACCCCGGCGCGCGCCGCGGCGAGCAGGGCGACGCCTGCCGCCTGGCCGGTGGCCATGGCGGTGCGGGCGTTGGCGGAGAACAGCACCCGTTCCACGGCGACCCCATCGGGGCGGTGCCGCTCGATCAGGGCCGCGATGCCGTCGTGCAGGGTGAGCAGGCGCTGTTCGAGCGGGGTCGCCGGTGCGGTCCGCAGGCAGTCCTGGGCGACCACCTGCGGGCGATCCGCCGGGCCGCTCACCACCCCGAGGCCACAGCGCGTCAACCCCGGGTCGACGCCGAGGACCAGCATCGCTTCGCCCACGGGACCTCCCTGCACCGATGGCACGATCGGATCACAACCGGATGACAGCCAGCTGACGAACAGACGTTCGCCACCCTACCAGCCGCGACCGGCCGGGTGGTGCAGGTGCGACCGGCCGGATGGTGCAGCCGCGACCGGCCGGGTGGAGCCCGGTGCCGCGGCCCGTGCCTACTGCTCCAGTGCGACCAGCAGCTCGGGGTCGATGTCGAGGTTGGCGTAGACGTCCTGCACGTCGTCGTTGTCATCGAGCGCCTCGAGCAGGCGCAGCACCTTGGCCGCGTCGCCCTTGTCGGCGATCGGCACGGTGGACGCCGGGACCATCGTCGAGCCGGCCTCGATGATCCGGTAGCCCGCCGTCTCCAGCGCGGTCCTGAGCTCGACGATGTCCGACGGATCGCACCAGGCGGTGAACGTCGTGTCCTCGGGCTCCAGGTCCTCCATCCCCGCATCCAGGCCCGCGAGCAGCAGCGCGTCCTCGTCGACGCCCTCGGCGTCGACGACGACCTGACCGCGGCGGGTGAACAGGAAGGCGACGCTGCCCGGCTCCGCGAGGTTGCCGCCGGCCCGGCTGAAGGCGCTGCGGACGTCGGAGGCGGTCCGGTTGCGGTTGTCGGTGAGCACGTCGACGAGCACGGCCACCCCACCCGGCGCGTAGCCCTCGTAGGTGGCTGTCTCGTAGGCGGCCGCTCCGTCGAGCTCGCCGGCTCCGCGCTTGCAGGCGCGTTCGATGTTGTCCTTGGGGACGTCGGCGTCCTTGGCCTTCTGCACGGCCAGGCCGAGGGAGGGGCTCATCTCCGGGTCGGCGGTGCCGGCCTCACGGGCGGCGGACTCGATCGCGCGGATCAGCTTGGCGAACTGTTTCCCGCGCTTCTTGTCCTGGGCCGCCTTGCGGTGCTTGATGTTGGCCCACTTGCTGTGACCCGCCACGGCTCGCTCCTCAGGCTTGCGTCGGCCGGGGAGCCTACCGTCGTCGAGCCCCCGGCCACGGGCGGTCCCCGGTCGGTGCAGCCGGCCGAAGCGCCCGGTCCACCCTCACGGCCGGAGCGCCGCGAAGCCCCGGGCGATGTGACCGCGCAACGCCTCGCGCGCCGCCTCGTCATCGAGGAAGGCCACCTCGACGGCGGTGTCGGTGACGGCCCGGACGTCCTCGAGCTGCCACCCGTGGCTTGCGGCGGTCGCGGCGAGCTCCTCGGACAGGCTGACACCGCTCATCAGGCGGTTGTCGGTGGACACCGTGACCCGGAAGCCGGCCTGGCGCAGCCGCTCCACGGGGTGGTCGGCGAGGTCATCGACGACGCCGGTGTGCAGGTTGGAGGTCGGACACAGCTCCAGGGCCACCCCACCCGCGAGGACCCGTTGGGCGACCGGTCCCGGCGTGCCGTCGGCCGCGAGGTCCTCGACGATCCGCACCCCGTGCCCGAGCCGCTCGGCCCCCTGGTCGAGCGCGTCGGCGATCGACGACGGCCCCACCGCCTCGCCGGCGTGCAGGGTGAGGTGCAGCCCGCCGTCCCGGGCCC
>SLQK01000063.1 GCA_007131525.1 Nitriliruptoraceae bacterium
GGTGCGGCCCGCCGGTCCGCGCCGCCGACCGCCCCGGCGGGGGCCGGCGCACCGGCCGACGATCGGCAGCTCACGGTCGGGGCTCACCGGCACTGAGCGTGGAGCCGCCGGGACCACGGACGGCACCGCGGGTCGCGGACGCGAGGCGGGAGCGCGGTGGCCCCGTGCGGCCCCGCCCGTCGACGCTAAACTGCGAGATGTTCGCAACAAGCCCGGAGGCTCCGATGGTTCCAGCCCGGACGATCCACCCGAGGGCGACGGCAGGTGTCCGAGGCGGCGGTGGTCGTCGCGGTGTCCTCGTGCTGGTCGCTGTGCTGGCGCTGCTGCTCGCCGCCTGCGGTGAGGCGGCCGACCCAGCGGCGGACGACGGCACCGCCGATGCCGAGGTCGAGGAGCCCGGCTCCGACGAGGAGGGCGCCGCGGCCGACGCGGCCGAGGTGGACGGGACCGACGACGACACCGAGGTGGCGGTGGAGCCCGTGCTGCACGTGGTTGCCACGGTGGCACCGGTCGCGGACCTGGTCGCGCAGGTCGGTGGCGACCGGGTGACGGTCGACACCCTGGTGCCTGCCGGTGCCGACGCCCACACCTACGAGCCGCGACCGAGCGACGTGATCACGCTGGCCGGTGCGGACGCCTACCTGGGCATCGGGCTGGACCTCAACGGCGGTGCGCTGCGCATGGCCGAGGAGCACCTGCCCTCGGGCTCGCCCCTGGTCCTGCTCGGGGAGACCGCGCTCACGGATGCGGATCTCGTCTTCGATCACACCCACGACCACGGCCACTCCCACGGTGATGACGACCACGGCCACTCCCACGGTGACGGCGACCACGGGCACAGCCACGGTGACGACGACCATGGGCACACCCACGGTGACGGCGAGCTGGGACCCAACCCGCACGTGTGGACCTCACTGGCCAACACCCGTGGCCTGATCGCCGGGATCACCGCGGCGCTCACCGAGCTGGATCCCGAGGGCGCCTCGGTCTACGCGGCCAACGCCGACGGCTTCCTCGACGAGCTCGATGCTCTGGACGCCGCCGTGCGGGAGGCCGTCGGGACCATCCCGGCCGACAACCGCACGTTGGTGACCTACCACGATGCGTGGACCTACTTCGCACGGGACTACGACCTGGAGTACGCCACCGCCGTCCAACCGACGGACTTCTCCGATCCCTCGGCGTCCGAGGTGCGGGCGGTGATCGACCTGGTGCGTGAACTGCAGGTCCCGGCGGTGTTCGGGAGCCAGGAGTTCCCGACCCCGGTCCTGGAAGCGATCGCGGAGGAGACCGGCGCGCGCTACGTCGATGACCTCGCCGACGACGTGCTCCCGGGTACGCCGGGTAGCCCGGAGCACACCTACCTGGAGCTGATGCGACGCAACGCCTGGGCGATCGTCGACGGGCTGGGCGGGGACCCGAGCGCGCTCGGGTGAGAGGGGTCAGTCGGGCGTCGCGCCCCACAGGTCCTCGGCCTCGGCGGCCTGTCGCTGCTGCCACCAGTAGGCCCCGGCCCCGCCGGCGCCGAGCAGCAGGAGCGCCCACCGCCACCCTCCGCCGCCGTCGCCGTCCTGCTCGGGCACGGTGACCTGCTCGGCCCGGGCGAGGACCGCAGCCAGCGCCTCGGCCTGGGCCTGCAGATCACGCTCGCGCGCGCGGGCGGCACGGCGCCGACCGAGCAGGTAGGCCGCGGCACCGACGGCCGCGACGGTCCCGCCCACCGTGATCGCGGTCGTGCGCACCCGTTCCTTGACCTCCGAGGGGTCCGGGACGCGGGCCTGCAGGGCAGCCACGTCCCGTTCGATCCCGGCGCGGAGCGTGGCGGCCTTCTGCTGGGCGTCCTCCACCGAGGTGGCGGGACCGCCGCGACGTTCGTCGACCGCCGCCGAGACCTCCTTGCCGACCTCCTCGACGGTCTGCTTGGCCCGATCGACCTCGGCCTTGACCTTCTCCACGCGCTCCTCGGCCATCGCCTTGAGCTCGGCCACCTTCTCCTCGGCCTGTGCCTTGGCCGAGCGCTCGCTGCCGCCGGATCCGGTCGTGTGGTCTGCGGTGCTCATCGGCCCACCTGCTCGCTCGCCCACGTCTTCGTGGTCTCGATCTCCGCCAGGGTCTGCTCGGGCTTGACGGGGCGCTTGAAGTAGCGCACCGCCACGAGCAGCAGGATCACGGTGATCAGGGTGTAGATGCCCGTCACGATCAGCCATGCCAGCCACGGTTCGACGACCAGCATCAGCGCGTGGGCGCCGGTCACCCCGACGAAGGCCAGGATGAACAGTCCGAGGACGGCCCCGGCGACCACGAGGCCGAGGGCGATCGCCTTCTCCGTCGCGATGCGCTGGAGCTCGAGCTTGGCGAGCTCGAGTTCCGTCTTGAGCAGGCCCTGTCCGTTGGCCAGCAACGAGGCGATCACCTCGGAGGTGTCGCGCTCGTCGGTCGTCCCGGCGCCGTCGGGCCCGCCGGTGGGCGGGGTGGTTGCCACGATGTCGCTCCTCGCAGGCTGGGTGCAGTCACGGCAGCGGACCGTGACCTCAGCTGCCACCCTAACGGCGCGGTCGATGCCGCCGCAGCCGGCCGGTCGGCACCCCGGTCCTGAGCCGGTCGTCCCGTGGGCGCCCCGCGGTGAGGTGTGCCATGTCGGGCACCCCCCAACGGGTGGGACCGCGCCGGCTGGCAGCCGTCGTTCGTGAGTGCCAGCGCGGTACCATCTGGCAGCTGCGGAGGCGTCCCGCCCCCGCCCGGTGCGTGCCGCCCCGCTCCGATCCGACGCCCCAGAGCCCCAGAGCCCCAGAGCCCCCGCACCCCAGCGCCGCCACCGTCGCCGAGGAGGTGTCCGATGGCCAGCCCGCCCGACCCGGCCCTGCGGGCCGCCGCGAGGATGGCTGCCGACGGTGGCGACGCCCTCCACCTCGAGGTCGAGGTCCCGGCTGACGCCGCCCAGGCGGCTGCGGACGCGGCGGAGGCCGACCGTGGTGCGCTCGGCGACGAGGAGCCCCTCGACGAGCGCAAGCGCACGGTCCTCCGGGCGATCGTGACCGAGTACGTCTCCCGCGGTGAGCCCGTCGGCTCCAAGCGGGTCGTCGAGGTGGCCCGGCTCGAGGTCTCCGCAGCGACGGTGCGCAACGAGATGTCGGCGCTGGAGTCCCTCGGCTACATCGCCCAGCCCCACACCTCTGCCGGACGGGTGCCGACCGACAAGGGCTACCGCCGCTTCGTCGATGATCTGAGCGCCGATCCGGCGCTCGACGGGGCGCGGCGTGAGCTGGTGCAGGAGCTGCTCGGCA
>SLQK01000199.1 GCA_007131525.1 Nitriliruptoraceae bacterium
CGAATTCGGCCCGCTACTGGTACGTAGCGGGCCGTTCGCGGGCTGGGAGGGATTCGGACCCCCGGCCGCCTGATCGGTACTGAGGTGCTCTATCCGGACTGAGCTACCAGCGCAGGTCGTACGTCGTGCGGTCGTGCTGAGCGGAGGCTGAGGGATTTGAACCCTCGAGGGCCGTGTAGACCCAACGGGATTAGCAATCCCGCGCCATAGACCAGACTAGGCGAAGCCTCCTGGCGCCCGGGCCGTGGTCACGCCCACGGCACGGCGAGCGGAGGGTAGCAGTCACGCCGCAGGCGGGCACACGCCCCTACCCTGCTCGTGTGCACCCCATCTCCGTCTCCATCATCGAGCGCACGCCGAAGGCGCTGCGCCGGCCGGTGGAGGTCGTGATCCGCACGACCGACGGGGCGATCCGCGACCGCCTGCCCGGTTTGGCAGCTGAGACCTCCTTCTACGTCATCCTGTCGCTGCCGGCCCTGGTCGTTGCGATCGTCGCCGCCATCCCGGCGTTCCTGCCCGCGATCGACGGGCAGGATTGGCAGGACGAGTTCGTGGCACGCACCCTCGACATCGCCTCGGTCGCGCTGACGCAGGCGACGATCGAGAACATCGAGCCCCTCCTGCGGAACCTGCTCGTAGGTGGCGGCGTCGGCGTGGTGTCCACCGCCTTCGTGGCCGCCATCTGGGTCGCCTCTCGGGCGGTGAAGGTGGTGCTGACCACCACGGCGCTGGTGTACGGCGGGTCCTCACCTCGGGCCGGGTGGCTCCAGCGGCTGATCGGCTTCGCCGTCACGCTCGGCGCCCTGGTGGTCAGCACGATCCTCGCCCCCCTCCTGCTCGCGGGTCCCGCCTTCGCGGAGCAGGCCGAGGGGTGGTTCGACATCGATCTCGGGCCACTCGTCCCGATCTGGCGTGCCGCCTACTGGCCAACCGTCGTCCTGCTGGCCATGCTCGCGATCGCCGCGCTCTACCGCATCGCGGTCCCGCGCCGCGAGCGGTGGTGGCGCGACCTACCCGGGGCCGCAGTGGCGACGGGCGTCTGGCTGCTGGGGAGCGGTGGACTCCGCGTCTACGGGACGTGGCTGACCGGGACGGACAGCGTGTACGGCCCGCTCGCCGGGCCGATCGTGGCGCTGCTGTGGTTGTGGCTGACCTCGTTGGCGGTCCTGCTCGGTGCGGAACTCAACGCCAGCCTGGCCCGTCCACGGACCACCGACGCCGACGACCCGACGATCACCGCTGGCGGCGTCACCACCGACCTCACCGAGGTGGCACCGCCGCCACATCGAAGCTGAACCTGGCCCCTCCACCCGGTCCCCGGCCGACCTCCAGGCGGCCCCCGTGGTTGGCGACCACCTCGGCGGCCAGCGCGAGCCCGAGCCCGAGACCACGGGTGCTGGCACGGTGGGACTTGTCACCACCGCGGTAGAACCGCTCCAGCAGGTGGGGCAGGTCCTCATCGGAGACGCCTGGCCCGTCGTCGTGCACCTCGATGACCGTCCGGTCACCGCTCGGCCGCGCTGCGACGCTAGCCGTGGTACCGGGTGGCGTGTGGGTCGCGACGTTGACCAGCAGGTTGTCGATGACGTGCTCGAAGAGCACCGGGTCGACCTGCACGTAGAGGTGGTTCTCGACGTCCACCACCACCTGGTAGCCCGCGAGGACGTCATCGAGCCGGTCGACCGCCGAGCGCAGCAAGGGCTCCAGGCGCACGTCGCTGAGCCGCACCTGCAACGCGTCGCGACTGACCTGGGAGGTGTCGAGGAGCCGGGTGACCATCGCGGCGAGCCGCTCGGCGTTCGCGTCGATCCGACGCAGCAGGTCGCGGCGCCGGTCGTGCTCGAGCGCATCCCAGCGATCCGACAGCGTCGCGGTGAGCCCCTGGACCACGGTCAGCGGCGTCCGGAGCTCGTGGGAGACGGTCGAGAGGAAGTCCTGGGTGTGGCGTTGGAGCCGCTGCAGCTCACGGGTCGTCTCCCGATCGGCACGGTAGGCACGGGCCCGCAGCAGCGCCTCGCCCGCCTGCGCAACCAGCAGTTCGGCCGCCTCCCGGGCATCGCGGGTGACGTCCTCCCCGGCGGTTCCGGCCCCGACGATGGCGATCACCTCATCACCATCGATGACCGGGTACAGCACCGCCGCGCCGAGGGGGCCGCTCGCCAGATCGGCGTGCGCGCGCCGAGGACCGGCGACGAACCTCGGCCGCGCCGTGGCCAGGACCGCAGCGACGTCGTCGTCGTCCAGTGGGAGCTCCTTCGGCAGCGCGACGTCTCCCCTGGCAGCTCCCTCGACGAGCCGGGCGACGCCGGCGGGTTGATCGACCTCGCGCACCGTCGCAACGTCGAACCCGAGGGCGAGCAACCCGTCGGCGGCGCTGCGCAGCACCACGGCCGGATCGAGGTCCTGGGTCCGCAGGACCGACGCGAGCAGTTCGGCCCGACGCTCCGCAGCTCGCCGGGCAGCAGCCGCCTGCGCGTAGCCGATGGTCAGGGCGTCGGCGGTCCGCTTCGTCGTCACCGTGAGTGCCAGGCCGCCACCGAGGTGGAGCAGCAGCACCGATGGGTCCCGTTCGCCCCCGCCCACGACCACGAGCACCCACAGGAGCACGACCCACAGCATCAGCCACGAGCGTGTCCGCCACGGCGCCACGAAGCCGTTGACCAGCAACACCATCCCGAACAGCGGCGCGAACAGGCGGACATCGATCTGCACCACCCAGACCAGCATGACGGCTGCCAGGAGTGGCCCGACGGCCCCGGCCGCGATCGCCCAGACGACGTCCCGATCCCAGCCGTTCGGCAGGGGCACGAACCGAGGCTGCAGCACTGAGCCCACGGCGACGCCGAGGGCAGCGGCGGTCAGCGCGAGGAAGAGTGGGAGGCTCCTGAGCTCTCCCTCCAGGAGCACCAGCACGAGCGTCACAAGCACCGGCACCACCAGCGAGGCGCGGACCAGCGGCTCCTCGAGGAGCTCCAGTGGCCGCCACGACGGAGCGGTCGCCGGGTTCATCGCCGCACCCCGGGGAGGGGTTCGTGCGAGGTGTCCTGCGCCAACCGCAGCCAGAGCCTCGCACCGCCCGTCCGCTCGTCCACCTCGACGCGGGCACCTGCCGAGGTCAACAGCTGGACCGCCACACCGACCAGCACGCTCGCACCGTGAGGGAACCGCCCGGCCGGGAACGCCAGGCCCACCTCGTCACGGGCGGCGCTGCGCGTCAGCCGGATCGCCAGCCGATCCCGGGCCCGCACCCTGACCGAGGCGGCCAGGAGCGCGAGGCCGGAGATCGCCAGCTCCCGATCCAGGAGCACGAGGAGGTCCTCCACACTCCCGCCGACGACCGCGTCGACCCGACCGTCCTCGATGACGAGCCCGCTGGCCCCCAGGAGCGGCTCCAGCAACACCGGTTCCAGCTGGGGTTCGGCACGTCGCTCGGAGAAGCGGGAGAAGTCGAGGATGGTGTCGATCACCAGCCGCAGCTCCTCGGACTCCGAGCGCAGACGCTGGAGCAGGCGCACGCGCTCGTCATCGTCGAGGTCGGCCGCATGGTCCAGCAGCGTCTGCGCACCGACGCGGAGGACCGTCAGCGGATCGCGGATCTCCTCCGACACCGCTTCGAGGAGCCCCTTGCCCATCTGATCCAGCCGCGCCGCCTGCTCCAGCAGCCGCTGCTGCCGCAACACCGTCGCACGGTTGGTCATCACCGATCCGAGGTGGGCAGCCATCACCTCGACGATCTCTACCTCGTCGTCGCTGGGTCGGTGGGGCACGCTGCGCCCTCCGGCCAGCGCGCCGACCGGACGACCCTCGATCCGGATCGGCGTCACGACGACACCCTGCAGGAACTCACGACCCGGCAGGTGGTCGGTCGTGTCGCCGTAACGATCGGTGACGAGCGTCCGGTCCTCCGCCACGGCCTGCCAGGCGAAGCCGCGCCCACGCGTGACCGGACCTCCGATCGGGGCCACACCCGAGATCACCCGCTCCCACAGATGCTCGCCATCGACACGCATCACCGACGCGACGTCGAAGGCGAGCTCGCGCACGGTCGCAACAGCGGCCTGCTCCGCCTCGTGCACGCTCCCGCGGGGCAGGTGACGGACGGCCTCGAGCAGCTCACCGCGACGCTCGGCGGCCTGCCTGGCCTCCTGCTCCGCGGCTCGGACGCCGAACAGGCGCTGGGAGAAGGTGTCGACCACGAGCAGCACGGCGACCACCGGCACGGCCACCAGCACAGCGACCGGCCAGGACCCGAGACCGATGCCCAGGGCAGCGACGAGCACCCCCACGATCGCGGACTGGAGCACCCAGGCGAGCCGGCGATGCGGGGCGACGGCGACGACCGCCACCAGGGCCGTGACCAGCAGCACGAGATCGGGTGCCGTCGACCATCCCGCACCGGCGTAGACGACCAGCAGGCCGCCGATCCCGAGCAGGGTCATGGCCAGCGACGCGACCTGACGCTGTCGGGTGGTCAGCGGCCGGACCCTCGCGCGGCCCCAGACGGCCAGCCCGATCAGCACCGTGAGGATGACGTAGGCGAAGGCCCAGCTTGGTGCCGAGGCGACGTAGAGCGTGGGTGCCACCACCACAGCGGCACCCACGAGCAGCAGCGGCTGGAACCTGGCGCGCCCGAGCAGCCGGGTGGCCCCGTCCTCGCTGGCGACCGCGGGCAGGGTGGCAGCCGGGTCGGATGTCGACACCTCGCCAGCGACCACCTTGCCGGCCCTCCTCACGCCACATCCACGGGCCGCACCGGCCAGCCTCGCCGACCCGTGGCCTTCCAACGATGACGCGGAGGGTGTGGGATTCGAACCCACGGTACGGCTCACACCGCACGGCGGTTTTCAAGACCGCTGCCTTCGTCCGCTCGGCCAACCCTCCTGGAGCCACCACCCCCGTGGTGGGACCGACCGCAGGCTACCGCCGCAGCTGCACCCGCCGACGCCCCCGGGGTCACCGCGCGAACAGCACCTCACGGCCGAGGTGCGGCTGCAGCGCCGCCGGGACCCGCACGGTCCCGTCGGGCCGCTGGTGTTGCTCGACCAGGGCGATGATCGCCCGCTGGACGGCCAGGGCGGTGCCGTTCAGGGTGTGCACCAGCACGTTGTCGCCCTCGGCCACGCGGATGCGGGTCCGCAGCCGGCGTGCCTGGTAGTCGGTGGTGTTGGAGCACGAGGTGACCTCGCGGTAGGCCCCCTGACCCGGTAGCCAGGCCTCGAGGTCGAACTTCCGCGCGGCTGAGGCGCCGAGATCGCCCACCGGGATGTCCACCACCTGCGCGTGGATCTCCAGGCCGGCGAAGACCTCCTCCTCGATGGACAGGATGCGCTCGTGCTCGGCGTCGGAGTCCTCGGGAGCCACGAAGGAGAACAGCTCCACCTTCTCGAACTGGTGCACCCGCAGGATCCCCCGGGTGTCCTTGCCGTGGGCGCCGGCCTCCCGACGGAAGCAGGGCGAGTACCCCACGTAGCGCACGGGCAGGTCCTCGGGGTCGAGCAGCTCGTCGAGGTGGAGCGCGGCGAGCGGCACCTCGGAGGTCCCGACGAGGTAGAGGTCGTCGTCCCGGGTGGCGAACAGCTGCTGCTCGTCGGTTGGCAGGAACCCCGTGCCGTACATGGCCTCCTCGCGCACGAGCACGGGTGGGATCACCGGGGTGTGGCCGTGACGCATCGCCACCTCGACGGCGTAGCGCACCAGCGCGAACTCCAAGAGCGCCCCCTCGCCCTTGAGGAAGGCGAACCGGGAACCGGAGACCTTGGCGCCGCGGGCGAGGTCGAGGGCGTCCGCGGCCTCGAGCAGATCGACGTGGTCCTTCGGGTCGACGAGCTCGGGGCGCGGCGGGCCGATGGTGCGCAGCACGATGCCGTCACCCTCGACACCGTCGGGTGCGTCGGGATGGGGGAGGTTGGGGACCCGGGCGAACGCCGCGGCGTGCGCCGCCTGGACGTCGGCGAGCTGGGCCTCGACCCGGGCGACCTCCTCCTTGAGCGCCTGCGCCGCTTCGATCAGCTGCGCGCGCTCCTCTGCCGACGCCAGGCCGATCGCCTTCGATGCCGACCGCTGCTCCGATCGGGCGCGGTCCACCTCGGCCGTCAGCGATCGCCGGCGGGCGTCGAGGTCGCGGAGCTGCTCGAGCGCCGCACGGTCGTACCCCCGTCGGCCGAGCGCATGGGCGGTCGCCTCGAGGTCGTCGGTGAGCCGTCGTGGATCGATCATGCCGGTCAGGCTACTCGCGACCCGGCCCTGCCCGTGACGCCGAGGGAGGGAGCGCCGGGCCCTGGGAGGTGCGGGGAACCCAGGGCCCGGCTGCGGCCGCCAGGGGTGCGACCGGTGGCGACGACGCACCGGCGGAGGTCGCGCTCCTCGGGGAGGGCGGCCCCTCTCGGGGAGCGCGCGGTGCGCCGCCACCGTCTTGCGCAACCAGGGTTCGCGCCCACCTCGCCCGTGGATGGAACGGGGATCGCGGCGGTCGGGAACCTGCGCGGCCGGCGAACCCCATGTGCGTGCACTGTCCTGCTGTCGTGCGCGCCCCGGTGCGCGGGCGAACATCAGACCTCGGCGGGCGGGCCTCCGTCGGGGTGCTGGACCATGGGCGCCCCGTCGACCCTCACCACCGACGGCTCGATCCGGCGCAGGTCGACGGCCCCGGACCGGGCAGCCCGCAGCACGCTCGCGGCGTCGCTGTGGGTGGCCAACTGCTCGAGGGTGCGGCGTGTGGGGTAGATGACGTGGAGGTGACCCTCGGCGTGGGCAGCGAGCGCAGCAGCGGGTGGGATCCACCGCATGGAGGTCGTCTCGACCGCGTCGTGGGTGGCCGCCTGCCCGGTTGGCATGCCCGCCACCAGGAACCGGGTGTCGTAGCGGCGGGGCAACCCCTTCGGCGTCACCCACCAGGACCACATCGCCAGCGCATCGAGGTCGAGGACCAGCTCGTGTCGCGCGAGCCACTCCCGCCAGTCGTAGGCCCCGTCACGGGCCGCCATGCGCACACGCGTGCGCTCCAGGTCGGCGGGCAGCGATGGAGCGTCGTGCTCAGCTCCGACCTGCCGGGCCAGCAGCACCCCCGCCTCCTCGAAGGTCTCCCGGACCGCGGCGACCAGCATCGCGACCGCAGCCGCCGCGCCGTCGACCCCCAGCCGTTCAGCCCAGCCGTGCGGATCGGTGCAGCGCACACGCCTCGGGTCCAGCGCAGCGTCGGTCGGATCGAGCTTGCCACCCGGGAAGACCAGCGCCCCTGGCGCGAAGGCACTCGCCCCGTGCCGCTCCAGCAGCAGGACCTCCAAGCGCGCACCGCCGGCATCGACGTGCGGGGCATCCCGCACCAGGATCACCGTGACGGCGTCCTCGGCGGTGACGATCCCGGGATGGCCCTCGGCGCCGGCGGTCACTCCCCCACCCGTTCGAGGACGGCCTCCACCTCGACGGGGGCGCCCAGCGGCAGCGCCGGGACACCCACCGCCGACCGCGCGTGGACGCCACGATCACCCAGGACCTCACCGAGGAGCTGTGATGCACCGTTGGCGACCAGGTGCTGTTCCTCGAACCCCTCGGCCGAGGCGACGAAGACGACCACCTTGAGCACCCGGAAGGCCTCCAACGACCCGCAGGCAGCGACCCCGACCGCCAGCAGGTTCAGCGCTGCGAGACGTGCCAGGGCAGCACCGTCGGCGGTGGCCAGCTCGGCTCCGAGCCGCCCCGTGCGCGGCAGTGCCCCCTCGACCAGCGGGAGCTGCCCGGCGGTGAACACCAGCTCCCCGCTGACCGACCAGGGCTGGTAGGCCGCGGCTGGGGCCGGGACCGCCGGGAGCGAGAGCCCGAGGGCTGCCAGGCGGTCCGCGCCGGTGGAGCTCACGAGCTCTTCGGCCGCTTGAAGTACGCGACGTTCTCCGCGACGGCGACCAGCTCCCACCCGTCGTCACCCCACTGGTTGAGGATCTGCTGCAACGCGTGGCTGATCAGCGGGGCGGTCGCGTACTCCCAGCGGGTCACGGTGGTCTCCTGGCGGTCGATGACGGCGAGCGGCAGCGCTCAGGACGAACGCGCCGGCGCTTGGTACCCGAGTGGCACCCGGTGATGCAACACCTGGCGTCACCCCGCCTGAGCGATCCGCCCCTCGCGTTCCAGCAGCGCGCGACGCTCCGCCTCGCCGAGCCCACCCCAGACCCCGTACAGCTCACCGTGGCGCAAGGCATGCTCCCGGCAGGCCATCAGGGCCGGACAGCGGGCACAGATCGCCTTCGCCGCCTCCTCGCGGAGCCCACGTTCGCGCTTGGGCTCGAACCCGTGGGGCCCGAAGAACAGTGCCCCCTCGGCGCCGCGACACAGCGCGTCCTGCTCCCACGCTTCGCCGACGTCGACCGTCTCGGTGACCAGGGCCAGTCGCGCGACCCCCACCACCTCGTTGTCCTCTCCCTGCACGTGCCTCCCCCTGCGACCGGACCCGGCTCCCGCGGGCCCGATGTCACAGCGGGAACAGTACGGTGTGTGCGGCGAACGCACCAGACCCCCGGCGCTCGCCCGTCGCAAGCGCTCGCTCTCTGTCAGCTAGCAGCAGGGTTCACCGGCTGCGGCGACCGGACGGCCCTGTCGGAGCGCAGCTCAGGCCCGGGGCTCGGCCGAGCTCGGGCCCGCGTCGCCGGCGACGCCGACCGCGCCGTCGGTCTGCGCGTCATCGGGCGCTCTCGCCCCAGGGGCGAAGGGCTCGACGAGCACGACCGCGCCATCGACCCCGTGGACGCGGACGGGGGTCCCGACCTTCGCTCGCCTGGTCTCACCGGTCCACCGCGCACGCCACAGGGCCCCGTCGATGTAGACGTGGCCCTCCGGGTTCAGCACCGAGCGGACGATGCCCGGTCGGCCGACCAGATCATCGACGGTGACCCCCTCGGGGCCCGCCTGGGCGCGCAGCAGGCTCGTCATGATGAAGACGAAGAAGACGAGGGCAGCGAGCGTCGTCGCGCCGATCAGCCACCACGGCAGGTCCAACGCCGGGGCGGCGTAGAAGTTGGCGGAGCCGACCACGAAGGCCGCGGTCGCCGCCAGCGTCACCGGGCCGAACCCGGCGATCGCGGTATCGACGGCGTACAGCAGCAAGCCGAGCACGACCAGCGCAACCGCCCACCAGGTGACCGGCAGCACCGTCAGCCCGAAGATGCCGATCACCGTGGTGATGATCCCGGCCAGCCCGGCCACGCCGAACCCGGGCTGGAACACCTCGAACAGCAGCATGCCGAGACCGACGACCAGCAGCAGGTAGATGAAGGGTGCGGTGGTCGCTGCGTGCAGGAGCCGGCGGACCAGGCCGAGGGAGTGGAAGCGGACCTCCACCTCGGCGGGTCGGATCGTCAGCTGGGTGTCACCGACCATCACCCCGTCCAGCTCGACGAGGAGCGGCTCGAGCCCCTGGGCGGTCAGGGTCACCACGCCGGCGTCCACGAGGTCCTCGGCCGGCACCGCCTCGGTGAGCAGCCGGTCGGCGAACGCGGGGTCGGCACCCGCGGCGGTGAGGAAGGCCTGGGTCCTGGTGGCGATCGGGTAGTCGCCGTCGATGTCGGACAGGTCGGCCGGATCCAGGGGCCCGACCGACGCATCGACCGACACCGCCCGGATGTCCGCGGCGAGCCACAGCAACCCCGCTGCGCCGACCGCCTCCGCGCCGGTGCCGAGCGGCCCGATCAGCGCCGCGATCGGCACCTCGGTGGCCTCCATCGTCCGGAGCAACCCGTCGAGGTCGGCGGACACCCCGCCACCGGAGGTGTACTGCAGGACCACCAGGTCCGATCCGTCCCGCTCCGCGATCTCGATGACGTCGCGGATCTGCGCCACGACCGGCGGGTCGATGAACCCGCCACGCAACGGCAGGATCTCGACCGACGTGACCGCCTCGCCACCGTCATCCTGCTCGGCCGCCGCGACCCCGTTCGCAGCCAGCACGACCGACGCCGCGAGGCACAGGGCCACCAGCACGGACAGCAGGGAGGGACGACGCGACGCCGCCGGTGAGCTCGACATGACGGGCAGCGTACCGAGGCTGCCCCGACGCCCCGATGCTGACGCGAGCAGAGCCATCCGCAGCCCCGGCAAGGGGTCAGGCCGGCGGCGGGACGACCCGACGCGACGCACCGCGGGGCTCCCGGCCACGAACCCTCCCGCGTGACCGTTAGGCTCGACAGCGACCGGCGGACCGGGTCGACGTGAGCCGGTGGAGGAGGGGCACACCACCGATGAGCGGCCAGGGACCTGCGCTCGCGGGATTCGACGGGCTCCTCGGACCGCACGTGACGATCGTCACCGGCAAGGGCGGGGTGGGCAAGACCACCGCTGCCGCGGCGCTGGCCCTGGCGGGGGTCGCCTCCGGTCGCCGGACGCTGCTCGTCGAGGTGGAGGGTCGACAGGGCTTCAGCCGGCTGTTCGGCACCCAACCCTGGGACTACGCGGAACGCGAGTTCCGACCGGGCCTGTGGGGCGCGGCCATCGACCCCGCCGAGTCGGTGTACGAGTACCTGGAGCTGTTCTACGGGTTGAAGCGCGTCCAGTGGGTGATGGAACGCTCCAACGCCCTGGACTTCGTCACCACGGCGGCACCGGGGCTCCGGGACCTGCTGCTGGTGGGCAAGCTGTACGAGATCGAGGCGCGCCGCCGACCTGACGGCCGCCGCTCCTACGACCTCATCGTCCTCGACGCCCCGCCGACCGGCCGCATCGTCCCCTTCCTCCAGGCACCCGAGGCGGTCACCGACATCGTCCGTGTCGGCCCCATCCGTCGCCAGGCGGGGCAGATCAAGGAGATGCTCACCGACCCCCGCCGCGTCCAGGCCGTCATCGTGACGCTGCTGGAGGAGATGCCGGTCCGCGAGACGACGGAGGGGATGGCCGCGCTGCACACCGCCGGCATCGCCACCGGACCGATCCTCGCCAACCAGGTGACCCTGCCGCGCCTCGATGCCGACGCCTTCCGGCGGCTCGAGCAGGCCGGAGCCGAGGCGCTGCGGGCTCGCGCGGAGGAGCACGGCGCCCGGATGTCGGGTCGCACGAGCGAGCTGACGCTGGAGCTCGCCGCCGCCCACGTGGCCCGGCAGCAGCACCAGAGCGGCCTTCGGGCGCACCTGACCGCAACCGGCAGCCCGGTGCTCGGGCTGCCACTGCTGTCGGGCAGCACCTTCGGTGTCGACGATCTCGAGGTCCTGGCCGACGTGCTCGCCCTGCAGGTCGGCGAGGACGGCCCGCGAGCTCGTGAGCGCCTCGACCCCGCCGGGTACGCCGCGGTCGTTGGGGCCCGATCGTGACCAGCCACCTCGACGACGCGCGGCGCCGGAACCTGGCCGGCGCGGTCCGCGACGCCCACATCCTCGTGGCCACCGGCTCGGGCGGGGTCGGCAAGACGACCTCCGCCGCCGCGCTGGGGCTGGCCGCCGCCCAGCAGGGGCGCCGGGCGCTGGTGCTCACCATCGACCCGGCGCGCCGTCTCGCGCAGGCCATGGGCCTCGACGGACTGGGGGATCAGCCCACCGAGGTCCCCCTGGATGCCGCACACCGAGGCGATGGCACGGGCGAGCTGTGGGCGATGATGCTGGACATGCAGACGACCTTCGATCGTCTGATCCACCGGCACGCCTCGTCGCCGCAGGAGGCCGCGGCCATCACCTCGAACCGCATCTACCGCCAGCTGTCCTCGACGTTGTCGGGGACCCAGGAGTACATGGCGATGGAGCGCCTCCACGAACTCCACGAGGAGGGGGAGTTCGATCTGCTCGTCATCGACACCCCACCGACCCGCTCCGCATTGGACTTCCTGGACGCGCCGAGGCGCATGACCTCCTTCCTCGAGGGTCGGTTGCTGAAGCTCCTGCTCAAGCCGGGCGTGGCCGCAGGTCGCGGCATCGGCAAGGTGGTCGGTGCCGGCGCCACCGCGTTCATGCGGGTGGCGGGCCGGGTCACGGGCATGGAGCTGCTCCAGGATCTCGCGGACTTCTTCCGCGACTTCGAGGGCATGTACGACGGGTTCAAGCAACGCGCCGAGGAGGTGCTCGCGCTGCTGCGCGACCCGTCCTCGCAGTTCGTGGTGGTCACCTCGGCCGAACCACCACCGCTGCGGGAGGCCCGCTTCTTCCTCGAGCGCCTCGAGCAGGAGGGGCTGCACGCGGCCGGCGTGGTGGTCAACCGCGTCCGCCCCGAGGTCCCCCGCGATCCGAGCGATGCCGGCCTCGAGCGGGCCGTCCAGCGCCTGGAGGCCACCGCCGGTGTGGTCTCCGACACCGACGAGCGACCACCAGCGGCCTGGTCGGACGAGCTGGCCACGGCCGGGGCCTTGCGCCTGCTCGGCGACGTCCGCAACCTGGCAGCCAGGCAACGTCGGGACGTGGCCGCCGGCCTGTTCGGCGTCGAGGTCCCCGCGCTCGTGGAGGTGCCGTTGCTGGGCGGCGACGTCCATGACCTGGAAGGTCTGGACGCGATCGCA
>SLQK01000082.1 GCA_007131525.1 Nitriliruptoraceae bacterium
CAGATGGACATCGACGAGCCCGAGGCCGACACCGACTTCCGCCTCTGAGCCGTGGCTGCGGCCGCGGCCGCCCCGGCGTCACCCGCCGGGGGGGTGGGGAACCTGGCCATCGGATTCCGGGGCCCCACGTCCCCAACCCCGCGCCAGGCCGTGCCACCCACCCGGGTTGGGGAACCTGGCCACCGGATACCGGGGCCCCACGTCCCCAACGCCGCGCGCCGACCCCAACGCCGCGCGCCGACCCCAACGCCCGCGCCGGCGCCGCGGGCAGCGAGCAACCCCGCGGTCAGGTGGCGCAGCTCGCCCCGGAGCCGCCGGCCGCGTCCGTCCGCACCTCCAGCGTCCGCCAGAACGCCGAGCCCTTGGTGCCGACGTGCACCTGGGCCGCGGTCCGGCTCATGGCGGGGGAGACCAGCACCGTGACCCCGTCGACCGCGTCCCGCTGGGCCGGGAGGTAGCTCGAGAGGTCCTTGCCCTTGAGGAACACGTCGGCGACCACCTCGGTGGGCTTGCCGCAGCCGACCCCCCGCACGAGGTCCAGCGCGACGGTGCCGCCCTTGCGGCGGACCAGGTCCACCGCCTCCGTCGTCAGCGTGATCTCCACCTCGGCGTCAGTCCTTGCGGCCCTGGAGGAACCGCTCGATCTCCGCGGCCAGCGCATCCGCCGAGGGGACCTGGTCCTCGGACAGCGCCCCGAGCCCGTCCGGCGCCCGATCGCTGCCGGTGGCCAGGCGCTCGGCCTCGGCCTCGGCGTCGTAGAGCCGCTCGAGCTGGGCGACGTGCTCCTTGACCTCCTCGGAGCCGTGGGCGGCGACGTCGAGCCGGGCCCGGTTCTCCTCGATGTCGGCGTCGAACTCGCTCAGGTCGACCGGGGTGCCGAGGTGGACGGTCAGCTGCTCGAGGAGGGCACGGGCCGCCTCCGGGTACTCGCCGGCGACGTAGTGGGGGATCCGGACCCACAGCCCGAGCGTCTGCAGCCCGGCCTCGGCGAGCTCCGCCTCGATGGCGACCTGGCACGAGGACGGCACGATCACCTGCTCGTGGGGACGCCCGACCCGCTCCAGCAGCTCCGGGTCCGAGGACGTCGCGATCAGGTGCACGGGACGGGTGTGGGGGATCGGTCCGGGCACGCTGCCGAGCCCGACGTAGCGGGTCGAGCCGGTCGCCGCGGCCAGCGCGAGGAGATCGCTCGCCAGCGTCCGCCACGCGAAGTCCGGCTCCGGACCCCCGACCAGCAGGAGCGGCGGTCCCGAGGGCGGGGTGAGCAGCTCCACGACGACCTCGGGCCACTCGGCACGGCTCAGCTCGCCCCGGTCGATCGCCAGGGTGGGCCGCCGGTCGCGGTAGTCGTAGAGGTCATCGGAGGGGAAGGCGCCCAGCCGGGTCGGTGGGAAGGCGTCCCGCAGGGCGTCGGCCGCAGCGGTCCCGCCCTCGCCGGCGTCGGTCCAACCATCGAACGCGACGACCAGCACCGGGTCGGGCCCGACGAGGTCAAGGGGAAGCTCGAGCTGGAGGAGGTCCATGGCCCCCACGGTACCGGTGAGCCTCCCGAGACACCGGCGCACCTACGTCACGCGGGCGCAACCCGGCGGGTCGGGGGGCAGTAGCGTCACCCCGTGGCGCGGGAGGTGCCGGTGGCGGAGCTGGACGTCGCGACGGCGAGGTGGCTGGTCAGCACGGCCGGGCTCGCGGCGGTGGCCTCGGCGACGGCGCAGCTCGACGACGGCGCCGACGAGCTCAAGGTGGCGACCGACCTGGCCCGGCGCACGAGCCACAGCGAACGGCGGGCGGCGGCGCTCTCGGCGGCGGTTGCCCGACGGCGGGCGCGGCCACGGTGGCAGCTCGCTGAGGACCTGCTGTTCACCCGGGCGGCGCTGGAGCAGGCCAGCGACCCGGCCGTGTCCACGCACCGGGCGGCCCGGTTGCTCGCCCACCTCGGCAGCACGCCCACCGCGCCGGGCGCCATCGCCGACCTGTGCGCCGGCGTGGGCGGCGACACGATCGCCCTGGCGCAGGCGGCCGGGGGCAGCGGCGCGAGCGTCCTCGCGGTCGACGACGATGCGGCCCGCCTCGTGCTGCTCGCTCACAACGCCGAGGTGGCCGGCGTCGCCGTCACCCCCCGCGACGCCGACGCGCTCACGCTGGCGCTGCCACCCGGCGCGGTCGTGCACCCCGATCCGTCCCGCCGACGCGATGGCCGCCGGGTCCGCCGCCTCACCGACCACCTGCCGTCGGTCCCGGCCCTGCTCGCCGCCCACCCCGCGACCTCGCCATGGGCCCTCGCCCTGTCCCCGGGCGTCGCCCTCGACGACCCCGATCTGCCCGACGACATCGAGGTGGAGTACGTCCAGCTCGGTGACGCGCTGGTCGAGGCGACGGTCTGGCTGCGCGCCGGCTCATCACCCCCGAGCCCGGGAGCTCCCGGCCGCCGTACGCGCGCCACCCTGCTCAGGGACGGCGAGGTGGTCACCACCCGCACGGGGAACCCGGCCGACCGCGTCCGGCTGCCGGTCGGTGAGCCCGGCAGCGTCCTGATCGAGCCGGCGCCGGCGGCGGTGCGGGCCAGGGTGCACGACCAGCTCGGCCGCGAGATCGGCGCGTGGCGGGTCGCCACCCACCGGGCGCTGCTGACCAGCGACACCGCCCCACCGCCCTCGCCGTGGTACCGGGTGCGTGATGTGGCGGCGGTCCTGCCCGCCAGGCCCAAGGAGCTGCGCCGCTGGCTGCGGGACCAGGGCGACGCCGATGGCGCCCCGCTGGAGGTCGAACTGGTCCTCCACGGTGTGGACGCCGACCCGCAGGAGCTGTGGCGCAGCCTCGGTCGGCCACCTCGGGGCCCCAACGGGTGGCGGCTCGAGTTCCTCCGTCGGGACCGCGACACCATCAGCGTGGTCACCCGGACGCGCCGCGTCGTCGGACCCGACAGGTAAGATGGGGGCATGGACGAGATGACGACACCGCAAGGAGCAGGCTCCACCGCCGTCGCGGAGGTCCCGGAGCACCGTTCCTGCACGCGCTGCGACGGCCGGCAGCGGTTGGTCGGCTGGCAGGGCGGCTTCGGGAAGTACCACTGCGACCGCTGCGGTCTAACGGTCGGCTTCGACCTCGAGGCCGAGCCCGCTGAGTTCCTCATCGACCGTGGTCAGCCCGGCCGGTACTCCAAGGAGCTGTTCAGCAGCCGCCTGACCCGTGCCGAGCACCGGCTGCCCTGACCGCCGGGGCATGCCGACCCTCACCTGCGCCG
>SLQK01000156.1 GCA_007131525.1 Nitriliruptoraceae bacterium
GCCGACCCGCCGAGTCGCGCCGGCACCCACCACGCGCCCGCGGGGGCGCCGTCAGGGTAGATGCGTTGCCGCTCGGCGAGCAGTTCGGTCGTCCGCCGGCGCAGCACCATCGTCACCGCCTCGACATCGGCATCGGGCCCGACCTCGATGGGTGCGCCGAAGCCCACCTCGATGGGGATCGCCCAGGCACGCCGCAGGCTGAAGGACCGGCCGGTGGTGACCAGCCGGTGGCTGCCCCAGCTCGCGCTCGGCACGATCGGGACACCGGCCTCCTGCGCCATCCTGGCCGCCCCGGTCCGCATGGGTTGGACCTCGAAGGTGGTGGAGATCCGGCCCTCGGGGGCGACCATCACCAGGCGGCCGCCTGCCAACGCCTCGACCGCTGTGTCGTAGGAGGCCCGACGCGAGCGCCTCGTGGAGCGCTCGACGGGGATCGCCTCGGCGAAACGGACGATCCACCGGGTCCGCCAGGAGTCCCAGAGGTTGGCGTGGGCGAGCACCTTGACCGGACGTCCGAGCTGGCGGTAGATGCCGTAGGCGGTGACGACGACATCGACGTGGCTGGTGTGGTTCCAGGTGACCACGGCACCCCCGACAGCGGGGACGTGCTCCAGACCGCGAACCCGGATACGCCACCGGATGAGCCGCCGACAGGCGATCGCGAGCCATGCCAGGATCCTGAACCGCCAACGCGGACGGTCCGGTGGAACCCGCTCGGCCGGGGGTGGGATCACGGCCCTCCTGCGCCCTCTCCCGGCCCGCCCGCCTCCTCGCCGTGGGTCAGCCCGGGCTCGGAGCCACTCCAGCGGCGTTCGCGCTCGGCGTGCTCGCGCAGCACCTCGGCGTGGTCCGGAGCGCCGCCCCCGAGCCGCGCGGGTACCCAGCGCTCGCCCGGAGGCGCCCCGTCCGGGTAGGAGTCCTGGACCTCATGCAGCAGGCCGGTCATGCGCCGGGCGAGCTCGTCGGTCACCTCGACGACATCGGCGGTGGGCCCGACGTGCAGCGGCTCGCCGAACCGCACGGTCACGGGCAGCTTGCGGATGAGGCGCTTCGGGCCCCCCTTCGTCAACGCCCGTTGCGTCCCCCACCCTGCGACGGGGACGATCGGCACGCCCGCCTGTTGGGCCATGCGGGCCGCCCCGGTCCGCAAGGGGAGCAGCTCGAAGGACGGCGAGATGGTCTGCTCCGGTGCCACGGCGACCAGATCGCCGGCCTGTACCGCCGCCGTCGCGGCCTCGAAGGCTGCCGCGCGGGCGGCCTCCGAGCTCCGGTCGACCGGGATGGCCTCCAACCACCGCACGACCCAGCCGACCTTGCGGCTGGACCAGATCTCCCGCTTGGCCAGGAACCGCATGGGGCGACGGCGCTGCCGGACGATCGGCCAGCCCACCATCATGAAGTCGACGTAGGAGTGGTGGTTGAAGGCGAGGACGGCGCCGCCCCGGGCGGGGACGTGCTCCAACCCCTGGACCTCGATCCGCCAGCGCAGGATCCGCACGGCCAGGATGATGATGGCGGCGAGCACCCGCCATCGCCAGGTCAGCTGCCGCGGTCCCGTTCCCGTGGTGTCCATTCGGCGAGGGTAGACAGCACGCCGCGCCGTGCTCGGGAGCGCTGGCGCGGGCTCGGGCCTCCCACGCGGCCGCCCATCAGCCCTCGAGGAGCTCGTCGATCGCGTCGAGCAGGCGGTCCACGGTCGCGTGGGTCGCTGCCTCGCCCATCAGGCCAACCCGCCACGCCCGGCCGGCGAAGGGTCCGAGCCCGCCGCCCACCTCGATGCCATGCTCGTCCAACAGCCGGCGCCGGAGCTGGGCCTCGTCGAGGTGGTCGGGCCAGGCGAGGGTCGTCAGCTGCGGCAGCCGGGCCCGGGGGTCGGCGAGGAGCTCGGCGTCCCGATCCTGGATGTGCTCCTGGAACAGCGCCCCCACCTCGGCATGCCGCGCCCACCGGGTCTCGAGTCCCTCGGCCAGCACCCGGCGCAACCCCTCGTGGAGGCCGAGCAGGGCGCTGATCGGCGCGGTGTGGTGGTAGGCGCGCTCAGCGCCCCAGTAGCGCTGGATCGCCGGGACATCGAGGTACCAGGACCGCACCGGGGTCCGGCGTGCGGCGATGACCGCTTCCGCCTTGGCGCTGAAGGTGATCGGCGCCAGTCCGGGCGGCACCGACAGGCACTTCTGCGTCCCGCTGTAGACGACGTCGAGGTGCCACGCATCGACCTCCACCGGCACCCCCGCCAGCCCGGTGACGGTGTCGACGAGGAGGAGGGTGTCGGTGTCGGCGACCAGTGCCCCGATGTCCTCGAGCGGCTGATGGGCTCCTGTCGAGGTCTCGGCGTGGACGAGCGCGACCGCCCGCGCCCCCGGGTGTGCGGCGAGCGCGTCGGCGACGCGGTCCGGCGCGATGGTGCGGCCCCAGGCCTCCTCGAGGACCACCACCTCGGCGCCCGCCCTGCGGGCCGTCTCGGCGATCCGGCCGCCGAACACCCCGTTGACGCCGACGATCATCGTGTCGCCTGGCTCGACGATGTTGACGACCGCTGTCTCCATGCCCGCGCTGCCGGTCCCCGACACCGCGTAGGTCAGCCGGTTGTCGGTCCGGAAGACCTGCCGGAGCAGGCCGGCGATCTGGTCGGTCACCTCGAGGAACCAGGGATCGAGGTGTCCGACCATGCCCCGGGCCTGCGCGGCCAGCACGTCGGGGTGGACCGGTGACGGGCCGGGACCGAGCAGCAGGCGCTCCGGTGGCACTGCCGGGCCGATCCCGTCGGGCCCGGTGGCGGGTTCGTGTGGTGCGGTCCGCTGGTGTGGTGCGGTCCGCTGGTGTGGTGCGGTCGGCTCGTGTGGTGCGGTCGGCTGGGTCGGCTCGGTCGACTGGGTCGGCTCGGATGGTGCGGCTGGCGCGGTCACGCGGCTGCTCCTGCTCACCGGGCCACCCCACGCTACCGCGACGAGGGAGCCCGACCGCGCTGGCTCGCAGCCCATCCCCTGCCCTCCCCACCCGGGTTGGGGAACCTGGACCCCGGAAACCGACGGCCACACTCCCCAACCCCGCCCGTCCCGCTAGCCACACCACGGGTTGGGGAACCTGGACCCCGGAAACCGACGGCCACACTCCCCAACCCCGCAGCACACCGGCCACCCCACCCGGGTTGGGGAACCTGGACCCCGGAAGCCGACGGCCACACTCCCCAACCCCGCCCGTCCCGGTAGCGACACCGCGGGTCGGCCGCCCCGGCGCGCAGCC
>SLQK01000293.1 GCA_007131525.1 Nitriliruptoraceae bacterium
CGCGACCCGTTCGGTGAGGACGGTCAGCACGAGCGCGAGCAGGAAGGCGCCGACGAGGTTCTCCACCAGCGTCACCCAGGGCAGGCTCCCGGGCACCGGCGGGAACCACGTGGCCAGGGCGACCCGACTCATCGCACCCACGGCGCCACCGACCGCGACGTAGCCGAGGTTGCGCGGTGGGGGGAGTCGGGACCGCATGGGCGCAGAAGGTAGGGGTCATCGCCCTCGAGCAGGGCCTACGCTCGACGATGCGCCTCTGGAGGTGTCTCATGAGCCGCTACCTGATCGTCGCCAACCGCGCCCTCGGCGGCGTCCCCCTGCTGGACGAGGTCCGACGACGCGTGCGCGCGGGCCGCCGGGAGTGCCACATCCTGGTCCCAGCGGAGCGTCCGAGCGTCGACGGTGAGGTGGACGTCACGGTGGATCCGGCTGAGGGTCGACTCGACGCCGAGCTGGCACGGCTGTCGGAGATCGGTGCCGTGGTCACCGGCGAGGTGGTCGACGGTGATGCTCTCGTAGAGGTTGAGAGTGCGCTGGCGGCGGAGCGCTTCGACGAGGTGCTCGTGTCGACGATGCCCGGTGGGTTGTCGAACTGGCTGTCGCGAGGCCTACTCGACCGGGTCCGTGAGCTCGTCGACGTGCCGGTGCTGCACCTCAGCTCCCCGGCGGGCCTGCCCGCACGGATGACGACCCGGGCGGCGCGGGTGACGGTCTACGTCGGTGAGAGCGACCGGGTCGGGGGCCGACCGCTCTACACCGAGATCGTCCACCGGGCGCGGGAGGCAGGGCTGGCCGGGGCGACGGTGGTGCGCGGGTTGGAGGGCTTCGGCGCCAGCCAGGTCGTCCACACCACCCGGCTGCTGACCTTCTCCGAGGACCTGCCCGTCATGATCACGATCGTGGACACCCCGGACCGTGTCGATGCGTTCCTGCCCGAGCTCGACCGCCTGGTCGCCGGTGGCCTGGTGGTCCGGGAGGAGCTCGACGTCATCAAGTACGCGAGCCCCGACGGCCCGTGACCGCACGCGGGAGCGGCGGGCGCCGCAGCGCCGACGCCGGGAGCGTGAGGCACCCGTAGCGTGAGGCGTCGGGAGCGGGAGGCGTCGGGAACGGGAGGCGTCGGGAGCGCTAGCCGTCGGTCGGCGACTCCGGCAGGAACTCCTCGAGCTGCGCAGGGTTGAAGGTCAGGTCGAGGCCGACCCAGATCGTCTTCGACCAGCCGTAGAGGGTGAACGGCACCAGGATGTTGAGGCCGACCCCGACGATCGTCAGCATCGTCCACGGCACATCGGGCCAGGTGAGCAGCAGCCCCCCGACCGTCCAGATCCCGAAGATGATCAGGACCAGCGCCATGATGACGATCATCGACCCCAGCCAGTAGCCCTCCTCCCGGACGAAGGAGAACCGGCAGGTGGGGCAGTGGGGCTGGAGGTCGTTGAGGCCCGCGAAGACCCCGCGCCCGCCACAGTGCGGACACTGGCCCAAGAAGCCGCGGACCAGGGGGGTGATGCGCGAGGTCGGCGGTGTCGTGCTGCTCATGGTGCTCCCGCAGCGGCCGGGTGAGGGGCCGGCCATCGCCGGCAACGCTAGCGCGTGACGGCGCTGCCGCGCCGCCCCTCGCACCAGGGCGTCAGGACGAGGACCGCACGCCCCGTTCAGCGACCGGGCAGGCCAGGTGCTTGACCAGCAGCAGGCAGGGGTCGTCGTCCCAGACCGTGCCTGGCGGGAACTCCTCGATGGGGGTGTAGCCGAGGTCGAGGTAGAAGCGGCGGGTCAGCTCGTAGGCAGCTGAGGAGCGGCTCGGACCGAGGGTCTTGACCTGCAGGTGCTCGAACCCACGGGTCCGCAGATCATCCTCCGCCGCCGTGACCAGGGCCCGACCGATGCCCCGCCGGTGGTGGTCACGGTGCACCGCGAGCACGTCCATCTCGGCGGTCGACTCGCCGTGGCCGCGCAGCACCAGGACGCCGAGACACCGACCGCCCTCGCGGGCCGTGAAGGTCGTCTGGTGCCCCGCACGCTCGGCGTAGCCGAGCAGCGCCGCCTCGATGCCGAACCACTCCGGCAGGCCGCGCAGCAGCTCCTCGACCACCTGCGGATCGCCCGCCGTCGACCGCACGATCTCGACGGTTCCCGCCACGGTGCCGACCACGGTTCCCGCCACGGTTCCCGTCACCGGTCGCTCCCATCGTCGCTGGCCCGCTCGCCTGCGGTCCTTGGGCCCTCCTGTCCGGCCCGTGGTCATGGGACCATGGCAGGACCGGATCCCGTCCGGGGAAGGTCGGGCGCTGCGCGGAGGCGCGCGGGCTCACAGCGCGCTCCGAGCCCCAGCGGGATGCGCCGACCCCGTGGCGGCCGGCGTCACCAGCGGGCACGGGAGGAGGCATGGCCATGGGCACGCCAGGGATCGAAGGGCTCGCGGGGACCCCACGCACAGCCGGAGACGGCAGGCAAGGGCCGCCCGTTGCGATCCGGCCGCCGGCGGTAGCGGTGGGCCGAGGGGCCAGCCTCGGGTACGCCGCCGGCGACCTCGGGATCTCGATCGCCTACTTCGCGGTCGGCTTCTTCTTCCTGTTCTACCTCACCGACCTGGTCGGCCTGTCTCCGGCCGTCGCCGGCACGGTGGTCCTGATCGGCAAGCTGTGGGACGGGGTCAACGACCCGCTGATCGGCATCATGGTCGACCGGACGCGCTCCCGGCACGGGCGCAAGCGGGTCTACCTGCTCTACGGCGCCGTCCCCTTCGGCGTGAGCTTCGTCGCCCTGTGGTGGCTGCCGGCCGGCTCGGCCAGCACCGCCACGGCCGTGGTCGCCACCCTGCTCAGCCTGCTGTTCGCCACGACCTACTCGGTGGTCGGGGTGCCCTACCAGGCGCTCGTGCCCGTCATGACCGCCGACTACGACGAGCGCACCCGGCTGGTGAGTTACAAGGCCATCTTCTCCGCCGTCGGGGTCATCATCGGTGGTGGGATCGCCCTGGTCGTCTCCGCCCAGGCGGGCGTCGAGGCGGCGCTGAGGATCATGGCCCTCGGCTTCGGCGTCGCGATCGCGGTCACCATCCTGATCGCCGCCACCGCCACCCGGCCCCATGCCCGCTACGACACGGTGGCGATCACCCCGGTCCCGCTGCGGCAGTACGTCCGGCTGGCCCTGGAACCCAACGTGGCCATCCTCCTGCTGTACAAGGTGCTCGGTGCGGTTGCCACCGGGGTCCTCACGGCGTCGCTGCCCTACTTCGC
>SLQK01000054.1 GCA_007131525.1 Nitriliruptoraceae bacterium
CACCGAGGGCCAGGAGCCCGGCGCCCACGACCCCGGCGTCGTCACCGAGGACGGCCAGGGCCACCTCGGGGGCCTCCCGCCAGGCGGACCCGACCAGCCGCTCGGTCATGCACCGACGGGCCGGGTCGAGCATCCAGGGGGCCGCAGCCGCTGCCGCGCCGCCGCCGAGGAGGATCAGCTCCGGATCGAGCACGTTCACCATCGAGGCGAGCGCCACCCCCAGCCAGTGGCCCACCTCCTCGAGGACCTCGATCGCGACGGCGTCGCCGTCCGCGGCGGCCGCGGTCACCTCGGGGCCGGCCACGCGATCGAGGTCGCGCAGCCGGGACTGCGTCAGGGGGTCCACCAGGCGGTCCCTCGCCAGCGCCCCGATCGCGCTCCCCGAGGCGTAGGCCTCGACGCAGCCCCGGTTGCCGCAGGGGCACGGACGTCCGCCCTCGTTGACGATGACGTGGCCGAGCTCGCCGCCGAACCCGGTGGCGCCGGTGAGGAGCCGACCACCGATCACGACCCCACCGCCCACGCCGGTGCCGATGGTGACCAGGACCAGGTCCTCGTGGTCGACCCCGGCCCCTGCGCGCTGCTCGCCGAGCGCCGCGACCGAGGCGTCGTTGGCGACCACCACCTCGGCGTCCAGCTCCTCCCCCAGCAGCGTCGCCAACGGAAGATCACGGATGCCGATGTTCGGCCCGTAGCGCACGGTGCCGTCGACGGTCACCAGACCGGCGATCCCGACACCGACGGGGACGCGCTCACCGGTGCGCTCCCAGGCGGACCGGATCAGCTCGAGCAGGGTGCGAACCAGCAGGTCCGGATCGTCGGCCGGGGTCGGACGACGGTCACGGGACAGCACGCGGCCGGTCGGGTCGACCAGGGCCGCCCGCAGCTGCGTCCCCCCGATGTCGATGCCCAGGCTCCGTGTGCTCACCCGTCACCTCCGTGGTCGGGACCCGTCGGCGGGTCCGTGCGCCCGTCGAGCGGGATGCGCTGGATCGCACCTCGGCGGCCGGAAGCTCCCGGAGCGTCCCCTGCGCCCCCGTCGGTCGCCGGTCCCTCGGGACGGCCCGGTGGCGTCTCCAGCAGCGCCCGTGCGGCTGCCGCCAGGTGCCGGGCAGCCTCGGTGAGGTGGCCCATCAGCTCCGGACGCGTGTCCTCCAGTGTCCGGGCCAGGGTGCACAGCGGGCAGATCCCGCACAGCTCCGGTCGGTGCGTCGGCGGGTCCCCGGGCGGACGATCCCGGGTGGCCGCATCCTCCTCCCCCGCCGGCTGGGAGGGGTCCGGTCCCCTCTCCTCCTCGGCGGCACGCGGCGGGACGGGTCGCGGTCGACGGGCCGACCGGAACGCCTCCATCGGATCGACGTCATCGAGGCCGTCGGCCTTAGCACCCGCGCCCGCGGGCTCCTCGGTCAGCGAGGACCACCAGGGACGGGAGACATCGGTCACGGGGCCACCGCCGACACCGGGGTGGCGGCGAAGCGGACCCGGAGGGCCCCCTGCTCGAGCCGCGCCCCCACGACCTCACGACGTCGCAGCGCGGCGGGGAGGGGCACGTTGCGCCGCAGGCTGCCGACGGTCACCTGGAGCTCACCGCCGCGGCGGGACAGGGACAGGTCGTCCTCGACGGCGAAGGGCAGGGCGAGGACCAGGAGGGTCTCCGGCCCGTCCTCCACGACGGTCAGGGGCCGGTGGGGGTGCAGGACGGCCATGGGGTGCCGGTCGGTGTAGACGAGCCGGCCCAGCGCGCCGAGCGCCGGGACCCCGATCACCTCGTCCTCCAGCAACGGCACCTCGAGCACCGGGGTGGGCGCGAAGGCGGCGCGGGCCGCGGTCAGGTGCTCGGTGTGCCGCTGCCGCCACCGGGCCAGGTAGGGGTGGTCGAGGTGGTCGGGCAGGATCCGGTTCACGATGACCGCGTCGACGCCGTAGCCGAACAGCGACAGCGAGGTGGCGGTGCGCTCCGCCTCGGCGAGGACGATGCGCTCCGGGTTGACCACCAGGCGGACGCTGCTGCGGTCGGTGTCGGTCAGCAGGGCGTGCACGTGGGCGAGCTCACCGTGGACCTCGGTCACGGCGTCCACCACCTCGTCGTCCGGCACCGGCAGGCTGGCACCGGCGGCGCTGCGGTAGCGGGTCAACGGGGCGACGGCACGGGCCAGGGCCCGACCTGGTGCCAGCACCCGGTCGCTGTAGAAGCGCAGCGCGTCCGGGAGCGTGAGCAGCTTCAGGGTCTCGGCGGTGGGCGCGCAGTCGACCACGACCAGGTCGTAGTCGCCGGTGGCGACCTGGCTGCGCAGATCGATCAGCGCGAACAGCTCGTCGAGCCCGGGGAGCAGCACCAGCTCCTCGGCGGCGACGTCGCCCACCCCACCCCAGTGCAGCAGGGTGGTCAGGTAGTCCCGGACCCGGCCCCAGTGACGCTCCAGCCGTTGCTGGGCGTCCAGCTGCTGGGCGTGGAGGGTGGCTCCTGCGACCTCGACGGGCGTCGGCCGGTCCGCCAGCGGGGTCGCGAAGGCATCAGCGAGCGAGTGGGCGGCATCGGTCGAGGTGACCAGGACCCGAGCACCACGACGTGCCGCCTCGACGGCGGTGGCGGCGGCGATCGAGGTCTTCCCGACGCCGCCTTTGCCGGTGAACAGGACCACCCGGGTCAGGATCGTCTCCGGTGCCGAAGGGCGGGGACAGCAGGTCGAGGCTAGCTGCTCCGCGGAGCCGGGGTGTGGCGGCAGCCGGGGTCAGCTCCGTGCGCCACCGGTCCCTGCGACCGCCAGCAGGACCAACAGCGTGGTCACGCCCACCACGCTCCATGCCAGCACGCGGCCGGACAGCACCTCGGCCCGGCCCTTCGACAGCTGGACGAGGTCGTGCAGGCTCAGCAACCACAGTCCGATCGCTGCGAGCCCGAGCACCAGGACGGCGCCGCTCAGACCCGCCGAGACCAGCGCCGCGCCGGCCCCACCGGCCCACAGCAACCACAGGAGCACCCGGGCGGTCCCGCTGCCGGGCCTGCCCACGAGCAGGTGGCCGAGCCCCGGCAGCAGCGCGCTGGCGAGCAGCGGAGCGGCGCTCCCGGTGGTGGTCACCGCCGGTGCGGGGGCGCTGCCGGGCGTGAAGCCGACCCGGGCGCCGCCGCAGGTGCCACAGTCGGGTCGCTCCATCGGGTTCCACCCCTCGCAGCGGTCGCAGCGCCACTCGATGCGGTCCCCGTCGACCCGGATGTTTCGCTGGGCGGCACGTCC
>SLQK01000024.1 GCA_007131525.1 Nitriliruptoraceae bacterium
CCGAGGTCCTCCATCCGGTCCTTGGCCTGCTCGGTCAGCGAGCCCGCCCGCTCACGGGCGTGCTCGGCCATCAGCTCGGCACGCTCGCGGGAGCGGGCGGCCAGCTCCGCGGCCGCCTGCTGCGCCCGATCCCGGGCCTCTGCCAGCTCCACCGCCGCCGCGTGGGCACGCTCCCGGGCCTCCGCGAGCCGCTGCTCGAGGTCGTGTTCGACGGCGTAGCGGGCCATGCGCTCCCGCGCCTGCGTGATCGCGGTGGCCATGCTGTCCTGGTAGCGCTCGAGGTTCTCCCGCGCCACCGCGGTCGGTGAGGCGGGGATGGCGTAGGGCGGCCACCACCGTGCATCGGGCTGGGGATCCGGGTAGGTGGCCTGGAGCTCGGCGCTCCGGTCGAGCAGGGTCGCAGCGATCCGACCGGTCAACGAGGTGGCGTCGTCGTCGGGGTAGGGCGTCAGGACGTCCATGGTCATCGTGACCGTGGCTCGCCGCTCCGGGAACCTCACGACCGGCGAGAACCCCCGCTGTGCTCCGAAGTGGGTCACGACCAGCACGTCCACCCCGGCCTCCAGCGCCAGCCGGGCCGCCCCGAGCCGCAGCGGCAGCAGCGAGCCGTCGTGGGTGATGGTGCTCTCCGGTGCGATGAGGACGGTGCCACCGGCGCGCAGGACGGCGACGGCATCGTCGTAGGCCAGCCCGCGCCCGGCGTGCTCGCTGCGGGGCACCGGGGTCGCCCCGGCGCCCCGCGCCAGGGTCCCGAGCACCGGCAGCTCGAACAGCTCGGCCTTGACCAGCGGCTGCACCCAGTGGCCGATCCCCCGCCACACGGCGTCGGCGATCAGGAAGCCGTCGATCGCCGAGGTGTGGTTGAACACCGCGACCAGCGGCTGGGTCGACGGAGGGATGACGTCTGGACGCCGGACACGGACGCGCCAGCCGCGCAGCAGGCGGAGGAAGCCCACGACCGCAGCAACCAGGAGCCGCCACGCGACGGGAGGTGTCGACCGTGTGCCTGCTGCTCCACCCACCCGCGGCCTTTCCATCCGCCCTCCACGCTAGACCGCGGCGGCGGCGGCAGGGCCCGGTGGGCGGGACGGATGCTCCGCGGGGGGGCAGCGTTGGGTCGCGCTCCCGGGTTACCGGGGGGCGCTAGCGTCGGTGGTCTCGGCACCAGGGGGCTGACCATGGCGACGGAGCGGTTCGTGTTCGCGTTCGACCCGCGCTTCCGACGCCTGCTGGCCCTGCTCGGCATCCGACCGTCTAACAGCGAGGTGGTGCTGACCGACACGACCTTCAGCGCCCGCTTCGGCAGGTTCCGGGCCCAGACCCCCGTGGGCAACCTCAAGGACGTGCGCATCACCCGGGACTACCGCTGGTTCAAGGCGATCGGTCCCCGGGGCTCGGCCGCCGACCGTGGCGCCACCTTCGGCACCAACACCCGTGCCGGGGTGTGCGTCTGCTTCCACGAGCCGATCACCGCGCTGCTCGGCAACCTCCAGCGCCACCCGGGGCTGACCGTCACCGTCGCCGACCCCGAGGGTCTCGCCGCCGCGGTCCAGCGCCGCATCGACACCCATCGGGCCGGCTGATCGGGCCCCTCAGGCGTGGTCGCGCCGCTCCGCGTGCGCCTGAGCCTCCTCGTCGAGCATCCGTCGTTCAGCGGCGCGGCTCTCCGAGGCCTGCCACGGCCAGCGCCCCTCGGTCTCCACCTCGATGGCCCAGCTGAGGAAGGTCCTGATCAGCACCAGCAGTCCCAGGGCGCCGACGTTGACCAGGGTCAGCTCCAGCGCCACGGTCAGGATGATGTCGGCGGCGATCAGCACCTCGAGCCCGAGGAGCAGCACCCGACCGAGCCCGAGCCGGGTCTCGACGAACACGATCTCCCAGGGGCGGCGCTGGAGGCGGTGGATCCCCGCCCGGCCCAGCACCCAGGCCACCCCGACCGCCAGGATCGCGACCGCGATCAGCTCGACGACGACGACCGTCCACTCGATGATGTCCTGGTAGCTCATCGTCGCTCCTCCCGCGGGGTCGCGGGCCCGTCCGCTCCGACCCGGTCCGGGCTCCGGTCGCCGGCGGGCCGGTCGTCCACGATCGCCGACGCGAGCCGCACCAGGTCCTCCCCGTCGTACCCGGGCCAACCGTGCAGCAGCCGTCGCCACCGCTCGGGGACCGCCGACGCCCCCCACCGCGCCCCCAGCAGCCCCCCGGCGATCGCCGCCACGGTGTCGGTGTCGTCGCCGATCCGCACCGCCGCCACGAGCGCGTCGACCAGGTGGGCCTCCGGCCGGGTAACCGGGACCGGCGTCAGCTGGACGGCAGCGTGGGCGGCCTGCAGCGCGGTGACGGTGAACCCGTTCGGGGCGAAGCGCGACGCCGGTCCTGCCTCCGCCTCGGTCAGCGCCCGTTCCCAGCGTGCCCGCCGGTCGGACGGGAGGAGAGCGAGCCCGTCCCACACCCCGTCCAGCCGCGACTCTCGGATCGCCCGGTCGATGGCGATGCACCACAGCACGCAGCTGTCGCCCGCCAGAGGGTCGGCGTGGGTGAGCTCGGCCACCACCCGGGCGCCGGCGGCCATCTCGCCATCGTCGCCGAGGTGGACCAGTGCGACCGGCGCCGTGCGCATCAGGGCACCGTTGCCGGCCGCGCCCCTGGGCCGGCGGGCGAATAACCGCGCGGCCGCTGCGGCCAGCTCGTGCCCGCGACGGACCGAACCGAGGACCGCCCGGGTGGCGTTGCCCATGTCCGGTGGCGACGAGCGGTACCAGTCGAGGAACCGTTCACCGATCGCCACCGGGTCGAGACCGCCGCTGGCGGCCACCTCGGCGATCGCGACCGCCATGGCGGTGTCGTCGGTCCACTCCCCCGGCGCGAAGGGCCCGAGCCCACCGCCGATCATGTCGATGTCGCCGCTGGGCGCCGCGCTGAACTCGTAGCCCGCACCGAGCGCGTCACCGATCCCGGTGACGAGCAGGGTCCCGGCGATGCGATCGTCCTGGCTCACCTGCCGCCTCCGTCCTCCACCGCGCCGGGCGAGGCCGGGTGGGTGGCTGTCCCGCACCACACTAGGGTCGGCGCCGCCGCGATGGGCCTGCCCGACGCCGCGAGATCGCCCTGCCCACCTGTCGAGTGGACCAGCACCGTGCCCTCAGGCCTCACTCCTGCCCGCGCCCGGTTCGTGAGCCGGGACAACCGGTTCGTGGTCAGGGCGGCGCTGAGCGACGGCGAGGTGGTCCGG
>SLQK01000152.1 GCA_007131525.1 Nitriliruptoraceae bacterium
CGGAGCGCGCCCGCGACCAGGGCCCGCGCGAAGGTGGCGGCCTCCTCCGGATCGTCGACCCGCAGGTACATCGGCGGGAAGGCGAAGTAGGACAGGATGAGGCGGACCACCACCTCGGCGGCCACGGGCGCCTCGACCCGGCGCAGCTCGCCACTGGCGACACCCTCGGCGATCAGTTCGGTGAACAGGGCCAGGCCCCGCCGGACCAGGGGACCGCCGCCGGCGGTGATGCGCGGCAGCAGGATGCCCGGCTCCTCGTCGCGCCCCTTGGTGAGGATCGGGTGCTCCACGAAGAAGCGCACGCCGGCGAGGAAGGCCCCCTCGATGCGGCCGGAGGCCGTGTCGTGCCCGGCGGCACCGTGCTCGAGCGCCCGGGTGAACCGCTCCCCCTCCCGTTCGAGCAGGTGGTCGATCACCGCGTCCTTGTTGCGGAAGTGCCGGTAGAGGGTCGCCTTGCCCGCCCTGGCCTCCCGTGCGATGTCCTCCATGGTGGTCTTGCGGATCCCGACGGCCACGAAGCGGCGGCCCGCCGCCGCCAGCAGATCCTCGCGGCGGTCCGTACGCCGGTTGCCCTCGGTCATCGCGCTCGCCTCCCTCGGGCTCGGTCGACATCCTCCGCCGCGGACGGGGCACCCCGTCCACACGTCCGGTACCGCTGGCGGGCGTTCTGGACGACAGTACGCGCCGACGCGCATCGTCCGGTCAGGTGTTCCAGCACCGGGCGCTGCCGACCACGACCACCCACGACCCCTCCCGCAGCAGCCGTACCGGCCGCCGGATCGGGGCCTGACCCTGGTCCTGCACCGTGCCTACCGGCTCGACCTCCTCGCCCACCAAGCGGAACGCTAGTCCGCGCTGCGTTCCACGGCGCGCTCGCCCGCGCCCGCAGCTTCCCCTACCGCCCCGTGCGGACCCGGTCAGCACCGCTGCCACCCGCTCTCCTCCACTCGGAGCCACCGTGTCCACGACCACGCCCCTGACCGCCCTCCTGCCCACCGGCACCTGGCAGCAGGACGCCGCCTGCCGCGATACCGATCCCGACCTGTTCTTCTCCACCGCCGAGGCCGATCGCGACGCCGCGATGCGGCTGTGCGCCTCCTGCCCCGTCCGGCTGGACTGCCTCGAGCACGCCCTGGAGACCCGGGAGTCCTACGGCATCTGGGGCGGCACCGACGAGCAGGAGCGCAAGCGGTTGCTGCGGCGCCGTCGCCGGGCCGCCTGAGCTGCGGGCCTCGGCGCGGCGTGCGCCCTTCGGTCACACCGGCCTGCTACAACGGACCGAACGGACGTTCGCCACGGATCGGCCCCGCTCTGTCCTCCTCCGACACCGCCCGGCAGCTGGCCCTGGATGACCTGGGGACCCCGCTGATCGACACCACCTTCGTCGTGGTGGACCTCGAGACCACCGGCCTGCACGCCGAGGCGGACCGCATCACCGAGGTCGGGGCGGTCAAGGTGCGCGGCGGTGAGGTCCTGGGGGAGCTGCGGACCTTCGTCCACCCCGGGCGCCCCATCCCGCCGGCCATCACCGCCATCACCGGCATCACCGACCTCCAGGTGGCCGACGCCCCGGCGATCGAGGACGTGCTGGACCACGTCCTCGCCTTCCTGCGGGGTGCGGTGTTCGTCGCCCACAACGCGAGCTTCGACCTCGCGTTCCTGCGCGCCGCCGCCACCCGGTCGGGGCACGGTCCGCTCGAGCCGGTGGTCGTGGACACGGCCCGCCTGTCCCGCCGCCTGCTCGCCGACGAGGTCCGCGACCACCGGCTGGCCACCCTCGCACGGCACCTCCACGCTCGCACGACCCCGGAGCACCGCGCGCTGGCCGATGCGCGGGCGACGGTCGACGTCCTCCACGGGCTGCTCGAACGGGCCGGCAGCCTCGGCGCCACCACGGTCGAGGATCTGGTCGAGCTGACCCGCGCCCGCTCCCACCGGGAGTTCCGTCGGCGGTCGCTGGTCGCGGGGGCGCCGCGGACCTGCGGCATCTACCGCTTCGTCGACGAGCGCGACCAGACCCTGTACGTCGGCAAGGCCACCGACCTCCGCGCCCGGCTGCGGACCTACTTCGGCCAGGATCCCCGCCGCCGGGTCGCGGCGATGCTCCGGGAGACCGTCCGGGTGACCTGGGTCGAGACCCCCACCCTGCTCGAGGCCGAGGTCCGCGAGCTGCGGGCGATCCAGACCGAGCAGCCCCGCTACAACCGGCGATCCCGCACGCCGCGGTCACCCCGGTGGCTGGTCTGCACCGTCGAGCCTTTCCCCAGGTTGGCCGTGGTCCGCCAGCCGGGACGCCAGCACCAGCACGTGCTCGGCCCCTTCGACGGAGCCCGGACCGCCAACGCGGTCCGCGAGGCCATCGAGGAGGTGATCCCGATCCGGACCTGCACGCTGCGGCTGCGGCGTGCCCAGGACCACCCGGCCTGTGCGCTGAAGGAGCTCGGTCGCTGTGGCGCCCCCTGCGACGGCACGCAGGACCCCGCGAGCTACGCCACGGTCGTGGCAGCGGTCGCCGGCCTGGCCGATGACCCCTCGCCGCTGCTGGCGGGGCTGCGCCGGCGGCTGCAGGAGCAGGCCGACCGCGGGCGGTACGAGCGCGCCCGGGAGCTCCGGGACCTGACCTGGCAGGTCGCACGGGCGCTGTGGGCGCTGCGCGAGCAGGTGTGGCTGGGCGCGGCGGAGGAGCTGGTGCTTGCGCGTTGCTCGGGCGACCAGCAGGAGACGGTGTGGCTGCACCATGGCGGCCTGGTCCGCTCCGAGCGCCGGCCCGTGCCCGACGACGCCCCCGTCGGCGACCTCGCACCGCCGGACCAGCCCCGCCTGCAGGGGGTCACGGCCGAGGCACCCACCGCGCCGCCATCGTGGGAGGAGCTCGAGCTGGTCCGCGCCTGGGCGGCCGGTGGGCGGGTCTCGCTGGTGACGACCTCGGCGGCGCTGCACGTACCCGTGGCTGGGGGCCGGCTGCTGGCGGAGGTGCTCGCCGAACGCCAGCAGACCGACCGCCGGGTCCGCGCGGATCAGCAGCTGCTCAGCGGCGCCAAGGTGCGCCGTCGGGCACCGAGCTCAGCCGACCGGCGCGCCGTCGGGTAGGCCGGCGTCGACGCCGAGCAGCCGGACCGTCCCGTCGGGTTCCAGCCCCCCGAGCACGAGGAACTGGCTGACGAAGCCGGCGATGCGCCGCGACCCGAGGTTGACGGCACCCACCACCTGCCGGCCCACCAGCTCCTCCGGGTCGTAGTTGGTGATCTTCGCGCTGGTCTGCAGCACCCCGAGGACGGGGCCGAAGTCCACGGTGAGCTTCAGGGCGGGCGTCCTGGCCTCAGGGAACGGGGCTGCGGTCAGCACCGTCCCGACCCGGAGATCCACGGCGACGAACCCCTCCGCCCCGACCTCCGGCTTGGGGTCCAGGCGGGACGGCTCGTAGGGGCGAGCCACCGGGTCGATGCGGTGCGGCTCAGCCACGCCCGGCCCCTGCGAGCTCGCGGGTGTGCTCGGCCCAGCGCTCCTTGAGCGCGAGCGCGGCGCCACTGGCCAGCACCTGCCGCGCCCTGACGAGCCCGGCGGCGAGGTCGGGGACGGCGTCCGCCGCGTACAGGCCGGCGGCGGCGTTCAGGGCCACGATGTCGGCGGCCGGCCCTTCGCGGCCGCCCAGCACCGCGTCGGCGATCCGCAGGTTGTCCGCCGTGTCGCCCCCGTCGAGGTCGGCCGGCCGCGCCCGCTCGAGACCGAGCGAGGCCGGATCGAAGGTGGTGGCGGTGACGGCGCCATCCCGGATCTCCCACAACCGACTCGGCCCGGTCGTGGTGAGCTCGTCGAGCCCGTCCTCCCCGCGGAAGACCACCGCGTGCCGCCGCCCGAGCCGGGCCAGCGCGTCCGCCATCACCGGCGCCAGCCGGGCGTCGGAGACCCCGACGGCCTGGTGGGCCACGCCAGCGGGGTTCGACAGGGGCCCGAGGACGTTGAAGACGGTGCGGACCCCGAGCTGCAGGCGCACCGGGGCGACGTGCCGCATGGCGGGGTGGAAGGTCCGCGCGTACAGGAAGGTGATGCCGACATCGCTCAGGCAGCGGGCGACGGCGCTCGGCGGGAGCTCGATGTCCACACCCCAGGCCTCCAGCAGGTCCGCGCTGCCGCAGCGCGATGATGCCGCCCGGTTGCCGTGCTTGGCGACGGGCACCCCCGCAGCGGCGATGACGAGGGCGGCGACGGTGGAGATGTTGAAGGTGCCGGCACCGTCACCGCCGGTCCCCACGATGTCGACCAGCTGCGGCGGGTGACCACCGGGGATCTCGAAGGGGAGCGCGGCGTCCAGCATGGCGCGCACGAAGCCGGCGATCTCACCGGGCGCCTCGCCCTTGGCGCGCAGCGCGATCAGCAGCCCGGCCACCTGCGAGGACTCCGCCTCGCCGCGCATCAGCGCCCCCATGACCTGCCCGGCCAGCTGCTCCTCGAGGTCCTCGCCCGCCAGCAGACGGGTGAGCAACGACGGCCAGTGCAGGGTGGGTTCGCTCATCGAGGGATCCTGATCGCGGTGACCGGCGGTGCCGGGACGGACCGGTGTCAGCCGCGGCCCTTGAGCGCGGTCCCCACCTGCGCCGCCGCCGAGCCCGCATCGCCGTAGGGCGCCAGCTCCGCCCCTTCCAGGGCGCTCACCCTGCGGGCGAGCTCGAAGCTGTCGATGGGCTTGAGCAGCAGCTCGTTCGCCCCCGCCCAGCGTCCCAACCACTCGTCCTGGACGCGGGAGGCCAGCACCAACGCCGGTGCTGCCGTCAGCTGCCCGAGCTCCGCACGCGCGCGGAGGTCGTACAGCACGGCGTACCCACCGCGCGGGGACAGGTCACCGTCGACCACCAGCACGTCGTAGGTCTCCTGCTGGACCAGCAGCAGCTCCCGAGCCTCGGCCGCGCTGGTGGCTTCCTCCACCTCGATGTCGGGACGCAGGGCCAAGGCACTGGTGGCACGCTGCCGCTCCTTGACATCCTCAGAGACGACCAGGACCCGCACGAGGCGACCTCCACGACATCGACGTTGCTGACGACCCCACGGTAGCCGCTGGCACCCACCGTGAGCGGTCACGGCTGGCGGCCGGACCGTGCACGACCCAACGGCACGGGTGGGACCCGGTGACGTAGCATCGACGGACACGGCGGGTGACCGGTTCGGCGGTGAGGAGCCTGGGGGTCGAGGTGGCGGACAACGACCGCAGACGGAGCCTCGGGCGCTGCATCCTCGTGCCCGTGGCGAACCCTGCCTCGGTCCGCCCACTGATGCAGCTCGCCGCTGATCTGGTCGACACCGCCGGCGAGATCCGGCTGCTCACCGTGCTCCGACCCGACGCGGCCGCGGAGGCGCACGCCGACGCGTGGCAGGGCATGGCCGTCGCCGAGACCATCGCCGGTCAGCTCGGGGTGACCGCACGGGGCGAGGTGCGGACCGAACCGGGTCTCGGCGACGCCGTCCTCGACACCCTTCGCGAACGCCAGGCCTCCATGATCCTGATGGGCTGGCGTGGCGCGAGCTCGACCACCGACGTGTTCGGGCGGTTGATCGACCACATCGTGGGACGGTCCTCGGTGCCGCTGGCCATCGTCCGGGCTGGCGCCCAGGACTACGACCGGGTGCTGCTCCCCATCTCCGCCGACCACCTGCTGCCGGGCGGCTCCAGCGGCCTGCAGCTCGCCGCCGACCTCGCCGGACGACTGCGTCGCCGCACCACGCGCCCGCTGACGGTGCTGCGGACCGGCCAGCTCGGACAGGAGCTCCCCGCGGCGCTGACCGCCCTCGGCGACCGCGTCCACCACGACCCGCGCCGCACCCACCAGGCGGTGGCCGCCTTCGCCGGGGCGACCGACCTGATCGTGGCACCGGTCGCACCCACGGTGTCCGGTCTCCGCGCGGCGACGACCCACCTGGCCTGGGCATCCCCCGACGCCACGCTGCTCGTCGCCATCGACGTCGGCCCGACGGCCGAGAGCCCTCTGGCCCCCGCCCTGGCCGACGCCGGCCGGCCCGCACCGGGTCCGCGCCGCCTGCAGCGGTCCGACATCCGGCTCGTGGTCACGGTCCGGCTGCCGGAGGGTGGCGCCGTGGGCCCGGATCAGGTGGAGCGGGTGCTGGCCCGCAGTGGCACCACCGAACACCTGACGGCGTGGTGGCCGACCGACGAGCGGCGCGCCCACGTGCGGGCCACGGTGCAGCTCGTCGCACCCGACGTCGACGGTGCCATCGCACGGGTCCGCACGGCCGTGCAGGAGGCCGAGGAGCTGGCCGGGGCGGAGATCACCTACGCGGCCGCGGAGGAGGACGACAGCTCCGAGCTGGAGCGCCGAGGTATCGCGGTGTACGAGGGGGACCTGACGGTGATCGGTGACCTGCCGGACCGGGACCCGTCCCGGCGGAGCGGTCCACGGTCCCGGTGACCCGCACGATCGCGGTCGACGCCACCGGGCTGCGCTGCCCGCGACCGGTGCTCGAGCTGGCCGCAGCCATGGCCGACGCCGACCCGGGCGACGTGATCGAGCTGACCGCCACCGACCCGGCGGCCCGTGTCGACGTCCCGGTCTGGTGCCGGCTCCAGCGGCACCGGTTGCGCTCGGTCACCGAGGTCGGCTCGGGGTGGCGCTTCACCGTCGAACGCCGCCGCTGACCGGGGCGGTCAGCCGTCCCCGAGCGCGCCGAGGAGCGCCTGGATCGTGTCGTAGACCGCCGAAGGCGCGCGCCCCCCGTCCAGTTGCAGGTAGGCCCGCAGCCCATCGACGTCCACGCGGAGTCGACCCTGGAGCCACAGCGGCTCGGCGGTGCCATCAGCGCGGACGTCGGCACCGGCGCACACCGCGGCCTCGGCCGGCAGCACCGCCAGCAGCCGGACGACCGCAGGTTCCCGGCCGAGCTCGACGAGCCTGGTTCGGCCGCCACCGGACCATCGCCGCGAGAGCTCCTCCCAGACCTCCTCGTAGCACTCCCAGGCCGCCTGGCTGCCGAGGACGTCGAGGTCGGCGCCCGTCTCGTCACGGATCGCGGCGAGGACCAGGGCATGGACGGTCTCGGTGAGCTCACCTCGCACGGCCTCGGGTGCGGCGAACACCCGCACCAACCACCCGCGACGACCGACCGTGGCCTCCTCGATCCGCTCCACGACCGCGTCGCGGACGTCCTCGGACCACAGCCGCAGCAGCAGGTCGTTCCAGCCCGAGTCGTCGTCCACGCCCGCGGTGCTCCTCCTCGCCCCCGGGGCACGGTACCGACGGTGCGCCGAGGCCCGCCGTGTGGACACCAGGCGCCGACGAGGTCACCCTACGTCGCCGACCGTTGCCCACCGGACGCCACCTGCCCCCACCGACCCGCTGCGGAGCCCCGTGCACCCGTCGCCCACGACCATCGCCCCCGGTCCGCGCCGCGTGACCGTGGTGGGCTGTGCGGTGCTGCTGGTGCTGCTGCTGACAGCACGGGCAGCCGCGGGGCACGCCTCCGCAGAGGTGCCCCAGGCACGGCTGAGCGCCACGGGCTCCACCGTGACGCTGCTGTGGACCGCAGCGCCCGACGACATCGCCGACCTGGCGGTGGCGGCCGGGGTGTGGCCCGAGGAGATCGCCTTCGCCTACCTCGACGTCGCCTTCGGGGGCGATCCCGGGCTCCTACCCGACGACGCCGAGGTGGCCGCGATGGGTCGGGATCCGGCGCTGCGCCGCTACCTCGAGGACCGGGTGCGGATCCTGCAGGACGGCACCGCCTGCGACGGCACGGCCGAGCCGGCCGCCGACCCGATACTCGGGGGGATCACCTTCACCTTCGAGTGCCCGGCACCGGTCACCGCCGCGGTGGTCGAGATCGGGCTGCTCCACGACCGCGACCCCGCCTACCGCACGTTCAGCGTCGACGGGACCGAGCAGTACGCGGTGCACACGGCCGCCCAGCCGGCCCACCCCTGGGACTTCCGGGCCGCCCAGGGCGGCGGTGGGACCACCCCCGTGCTGCCGTTGCTGCTCGGGGTCGGGGCGATCGTCCTGGCGGCCGGTCTCGCGCTCCGGCACCTGTGGACCTCGCGCTCCGATGCCGCGCGGCCCTCCGCTGGCGCCGCTGGCCGGGGGCGCCGGTGACCCTCGTCCCCACGCTCGTCGGGGTGGCGAGCCGCGTGCCCTTCGGCGACGACCCCGCGCTCGAACGCGGGCTCGTCGAGGTCGTCGACCGCGTCCTCGCCGGGCAGCTGTGGCTGTGGCTGGCCGCGCTGGTCACGGCCGGGATCGGCGCCCTCCACGCACTCGGGCCTGGCCACGGCAAGGCCCTGGTCGGGGCCTACCTGCTGGGCGGTCGCGGGCGGGCCCGGGACGCCATCGCCCTCGGGGTGCTGGTGGCCGCCATGCACACCGTGTCGGTGCTGGTGGTCGGGGTGGTCCTCGTCACCACCCAACGCGCGGCGATCGGCCCCACCGTCGAGAGCGCGATCCGCCTCGGCGCGGCCGGCGCCGTGCTCGCGGTCGGCCTGACGATGCTGTACCGCGCCCGGCAGCGGGCGCGGGGGCTGACCCACGATCACCACCACGCCCCCGCCGACCCGGTCCCACCGTTGTCCCGGACGGGTATCGCCGCCATCGCCACCGCCGGCGGCCTGTTGCCGAGCCCCGCGGCGGTGATCGTGCTGCTGACGACCCTGGCGCTGGGGCGCCCGCTGGTCGGGGTGGTGCTGGTGCTGACCTTCGGACTGGGGCTGGCAGCCACGTTGACCGGGATCGGCCTGCTGGTCCTCAGGGGACGGGCGGCCGTGGACCGCGCCACCGCCCGACCCTGGCTGCGTCGGCTGACCCAGGCGCTGCCAGTGTTGAGCGCCGTCGCGGTCACGGCCGGTGGGGCGCTGCTGCTCGTCGCCGCCGTGGTGGGCTGAGCGGGCCCGAACGACCCGGAACCCAAGGACGGCGCGCCATCATGGGCGCGCCGTCGATCGGGTCGTGCAGCTCAGAAGGTCGCGCTGTCCCCGCAGGCACAGGAGCCGCTGGAGTTGGGGTTCTCGATCGAGAAGCCCGAGGCCTCCAGGGACTCCTTCCAGTCGATCACGGAGCCGCCGAGGTAAGGGGTCGACATCCGGTCGATGCGGATCGTGATGCCGTGCTGGGTCTCCTCGAGGTCGCCGTCGAGCTGGCGGTCGTCGAAGAACAGCGCGTAGCGGAACCCCGCGCACCCACCGGCCTGCACGGCGACGCGCAGCGCGATGTCGTCGAGGTCGGGCTGGTCCGAGAGGAAGCTGCGCACCTTCTCGGCGGCGGTCTCGGTCAGCGTGATGACGCTGCCGGTGTCGGTTGCCCCGGTGTCCACGGTGGTCTCGGCGCTCACAACGTGCTCCTCGGTGCTCGGCGGTGGGTGCCGGCCACAGTCTGGGCGGGCACCACGTGTGCGTGACGCCAGGAGTGTAGCGAGGGCACCACCGCCGACCCGGGGCCTCGCCGCTGCCTGCCCGTACTCGCGGGCCGGGAGCGGGCCGGGAGCCGGCCGGGAGCGGGCCGGTCACACCGACCCGACGCGGGTCGCCAGGCGTTCGGCTGCGGCTGCCACCTCGGCGGCCGGGTCCGGGCCGGGACCCCCCGGCGCGGCCGCCTCGGTGTCGGCGAGGCGGTCGTCCGCCAGCTCGTCGACCGCGCCGGCGACGACCAGCACCGGCAGCTCGCGGTCAGCGGCCAGCTCCACCACGTGGCCGACGACCTTGCCCGCCATCGAGGTGGCGTCGAGCCGCCCCTCCCCGGTGACGATGACCTCGGCGTCGTCGAGGGCGGCGTCGAGGCCGACCAGTTCGGCGACCCGGGCCGCACCCGGGGCGAAGCGGGCCCCGAGCCCCGCTGCCAGTCCGTACCCGAGGCCTCCGGCCGCCCCGGTGCCGGGATCATCCCGCAGCCGCACGCCGCCGGTCAGGTCCCGCTCGACGACGTCGGCGACGTGGGCCAGCGCCGCCGTCAGCTGGGCGACCTGCGCCGGGCTCGCGCCCTTCTGGGGTCCGAACACCTCGGCGGCCCGCAGCAGCGGGGTGGTGACGTCGGAGAGCAGCTCGACGGTGGTGGACCCGAGGTCGGGCACCCAGGTCCGCTCGATCCGGGCCAGGCGGTGCAGCTCACCACCACCGACCTTCAGCCCCGACCCGTCGGCGACCCGGAGCCGGAAGCCCAGGGCGGTCAACGCCCCGAGGCCGGCGTCGACCGTGGCGCTGCCTCCGAGCCCCAGGAGGATCCGGGAGGTACCGGCGTCCACCGCCGCGAGCAGCAGCTGTCCGACGCCGTAGGTGGTGGTGCGCAGCGGGTCACGCTCCGCCTCGGGGACCAGGTCGAGCCCGCAGGCCGCCGCGGAACCGATGACGGCGCTGCCGTCGGGACGGAGCAGGAAACGGGCGGTCACCGGCCGGCCGAGCGGCCCGACCACCTCGACGCTCACCCAGCGGTCCGCGTCGGTCGCGACGACCTCGCACAGGCTGTCGCCGCCGTCCGCCAGCGGGCGCAGCACCACCTCGTCGTCCGGTCGGGCCCGGCGCCAGCCTGCGGCGATCGCCTCGGCAGCCGCGGGCGCGGTGAGGGTCCCCTTGAACCCGTCGGGGGCGACCACCACACGCACCGCGTCCACCTCCTGCCCGGCCCGCTCGCCGACGTCCGTCGCTGCCGGAGTTCCCGACGCTAGCGTCGCGGCGGTCGGTCGTCGGTGGCCGGCGGCGGTGGCGCCCCCAGGTCACGGAGCAGCGCCAGGGCGAGCTCCTCGTCCGCCGACGTCACGCTGACGGCGTAGCCCTCGACCCACTCGTGCCCGAGCCGCACCGTGGTGATCGTCGCCGCGGCCGGGATGCCGCTGGCCTGCAGGGCCGCGACCAGCAGGTCGGCCTGGCTCTGCACGGACACGACCACCACCACACGCTGCTGCTCCCGCTCGGGTTGCTCGAGCACCGTCGATCCTCCCGCCGGGCTCCGGTACCGGGCCCGTGTGGTCTCACGCCCGCGGATCGCTCGCCACGAAGGGTGGCCGGACCATCTCGGCGGCCGTGGGGTGCCCACGGACGTCGAGGACCACCTGGGCACCCGGTCCGAGGTCGGCGTCGAGGTAGGCGAGGGCGATCGGGACGCCGAGGGTCGGGGACAGCGAGCCCGACGTGGTCGTCCCCACCACCTCGCCGGTGTCGGGACGCCGGACCCCCAGCCCGGCCCGGGCGGGACGCCGCCCCTCGGCCACCAGCCCCCACAGCCGCTGGGTCGGGCCGGCCTCCTTGGCGGCCGCCAGCGCCGGTCGCCCGCGGAAGTCCCCACGGTCCAGCCGCACCGCCCACCCGAGCCGCGCCTCGTAGGGGGTGCGCGACGTCGACAGCTCGTGGCCGTGGAGCGGGTAGCCCATCTCGAGCCGCAGCGTGTCCCGCGCCCCGAGACCGCAGGCGACCACACCGGCCGAGGCGAGGGCCTCCCAGACCGGGGCGGCGAGCTCGCCGGGGATGAGCAGCTCCACCCCACGTTCGCCGGTGTAGCCCGTCCGGCACAGCAGGATCGCAGCACCCCGGACCTCGACGGTGACCACGCCGAGCGGGTCGGTGGACGTCGCCGGCGATCCCGCGGCGCCGAGCGAGGAGAGCACCTGGTCGGTGACCACCAGCGACCGTGGGCCCTGGACCGCCAGCACCGCGCGGCTGGCGGTGTCGTCGGTGACCGACGCTGCCCGGTCGCGGGCGGCGATGGCGAGCGCGGCGACGACCGCGGCGGTGTTGGCGGCGTTCGGGACGGCGACGAACCGCTCCGCCGACAGGCGGTAGACGAGCAGGTCGTCGACGACCCCGCCCTGCTCGTCGCAGCACAGCGTGTACTGCGAGGTGCCGTCGGACAGCCGGGCCGGGTCGTTGGTGAAGGTGGCGCCGACCACCTCCGCGGCGTCGGGGCCCTCGATCCACACCGTGCCGAGGTGGGAGACGTCGAAGGCACCGACCTCCTCACGCACGGCCCGGTGCTCCGCGAGCGTGCCGGTGAAGCTGATCGGCATCGACCACCCGGCGAAGTCGGCCAGCTTGGCACCGGCCGCACGGTGGTGCTCGGTCAGGGCGGTGGTGCGCAGGCCATCGTCCACTGCTGCTCCCCGATCTGGCGACGCGTCGGCGCCCGCGTCGAGGACGGTAGCGGTGAGCATGGCGTCCGACTGCGGCGTGGGGAGGTGTCCGCTAGCGTCGACACGCGAACCATCGCGGCGTACCGACCGCCGCCATCTTCACGCCCCGCCCGCGCGGTCGCTCCCGTCGGGCGACGAGCAGGAGCGCATACCGTGGCCGAGGTCGAGCTTCCCCAGCTGGGAGAGTCCGTCGAGGAAGGCATCATCACCGCCTGGCTCGTCGAGGTCGGTGACACCGTC
>SLQK01000235.1 GCA_007131525.1 Nitriliruptoraceae bacterium
AGGTCGACCTCCTGCGTCGGGGTGGTCAGGGAGCTGTAGGCGAAGCGGAGCGTCCGGGTCTCGAAGCCGGGGTTCGCACCGATCGCCGCGGCGTAGACGTCCTCGTCCATCGCCAGCACCTCGCCCTCGCCCGTGGCGGGGTCGCAGATGCGCAGCTGGGTCCGGGCCTCGGTCCGCTCGGACAGGACGAGCTGGTCGGCGAAGACGTCGGCGGCCTCGAGCCGCACGCCGGGCCGGTGGCCGATAAGGTCGATCCAGTGCTCGCGCTCGGGGGTGGCCACCGGCGCCACACACAGCTTGAAGTCCTCGGCCCTGTCGGCGTTGGTCACGAGGTACAGCAGGTCGCCGCGGTGGTCGAGGTCGTACTCGACGCCGTACTCCCGCTCGGCGACCAGGCGGGGCCGGGCGGTGGGGTCGTCGGCGTCGAGCAGGTACCACTCGCTGGTGACCTTGCTCGATGCCCCGATCACGAGGAAGCGGTCACTGCGGGTGCGCCCGACCCCCAACCAGAACCGCTCGTCCTCCTCGGTGTAGAGCAGCTCGTCGGCGTCGTGGGGAGTGCCGACCCGGTGCCGCCAGACCTGGTGCGGTCGCCAGGCGTCGTCGGGGACGGTGTAGAGGAAGCTGCGGGCGTCGTTGCCCCAGGCGAGCCCGTAGGCCGTCCGGGGGATCACGTCGTCGAGGTCCTCCCCGGTCTCGAGGTCGCGGACGCGGACCGTGAACACCTCCGTGCCCGAGGTGTCGGTCGCGATCGCCGCCAGACGGTGGTCGGGGCTGATCGCGAACCCGCCGAGCTGGAAGAAGTCCTGGCCCTCGGCCTCCCGGTTCTGGTCGTAGAGCACCACCTCGTCGTCGGGCGGGCCGAGAGGGTCGACCGGCAGCCGCAGCTGGTCGTCGAGGTGGCGCGGGTCGGTGACACCGAAGGGCGCCGGGCGGCGGCACCGGATCGGGTAGGCCGCGCCCTCGAGCGTGCGGCGGTAGTACAGCCAGCCACCGTCGAGGACGGGCACGGAGCTGTCGGTCTCCTGCACCCGGCCCTTCAGCTCCGCGAACAGCCGGTCGCGTAGGGGCTGGAGGGGGGCCAACTCGGCGGCGGTGTAGGCGTTCTCCGCCTCGAGGTAGGCCAGCATCGCGGGGTCGTCGCGGTCCCTGAGCCAGTACCAGGGGTCCTCCACCGTCGAGCCGTCGACACGGGTCAGCGTCTGCGGCCGCTGCTCGGCCATCGGTGGTGTCAGGGGCGCGGGGTCGTCGGTGGGGTGCGGCACGGGCGGTGGCTCCGGGTCGGACGGACGCCCGAGCCTACGCCGCCTGTGCCCCGGCGTCGGTCGTCTCGGCGGTCGTTGCGGCGGTCGGCTCGGCGGTGGCCGGGGGGCCGGGGTGGCCGTCGGCCCGGGTCGGTCGTCTCGCCGGTGGTGTGGTCGGCCGCTTCGCCGGTGGCGAGGTCGGTCGTCGGCCCGGGCTCGAACACCCTGACCTACCCTGCGGCGGCATCGATCTGGAACGGTGCCACGTGAGCGGCAACTCGGGCGGGACGGACGGTGCCCTCGGGCGCCGGCGGTTCCTGCTGCTGGGTGGAACCGCCGCGCTGCTCGCCACCGGCTGCGCCCGCCTGCTGGGCGAACCCTCGACGGCCCCCGGGGAGCAGCCCGGGCCCCGCGCGGGTGGCGAGCCGCGGACCGATGCCGCCGCCCCCTCGGGCCCTGACGCAGCGGCAACGTCGGACGGTGCGGAGCCGGACATCGCGGGACGGGACAACGCGGAGCGGGACGACGCGCAGCCGGACGACACGCTGCCGGATACGACGGACGACCCGGCGGCGTCCGCGGAGGCTGACCCCGGGCCCGACCCGGAGTCCGAGCCCGACCCGGAGGCCGACCCCGCCCCGCCAGCCACCGACCGCGCCCCCACCGAGTGGGGTGAGCGCGTCACCGGTGTCCGCACCCGCATCGCCACCGACGAGCGGCTCGTGGCCCTCACCTTCGACGGCTGTGGCGGGCCGAACGGCAACGGCGTGGACACCGCGCTCCTCGACCACCTCGCCGACCTGGCGGTGCCCGCGACCCTGTTCCTCAACGCCCGCTGGATCCAGGCCAACCGCAGCCTGACCCGGGAGCTCGCCCGCGAGCCACGCTACGAGCTGGCCAACCATGGCACCGAACACCGGCCCCTGTCGGTGACGGGCCGGCAGGCCTACGGGATCCGTGGGACCCGCTCGCCCGACGAGGTCGTCAGCGAGGTCATGACCTGCCAGCGGCTCATCGAAGAGGTCACCGGGCAGCGGCCACGGCACTTCCGATCCGGCACCGCCTACGCCGATGAGGTCGCCGTGGAGATCGTGCAGGGGCTCGGGCTGGAGGTCGTCAACTTCGACGTGCTCGGCGATGCGGGCGCGACCTTCAGCGCCGCCCAGGTCGAGCGCGCATTGCTGTCGGCCGGTCCCGGGTCGATCGCCCTGCTGCACCTGAACCGCCCGGGTAGCGGGACCGCAGCGGGCGTCGCCGCCGCCGTCCCGCAGTTGCGCGACCGCGGCTTCAGCTTCACGACCCTCGGCGACCATCGGCTGGTGTGAACACCGACCGTTCGGTGGCTTGTGCCGCGCCAGAGGACCTGTTCCGCTGGACATCACCGGATCACCAACCCTGACCGGAGGGCTGCGTGCCGCACGATGGGGACGAACACGGTCGACGGCGACGGCGACGACCACGGCTCGTCGACCGAGCGCAGCGGACCGGAACCGCCCCGGCGGGGCCGTCGGTCGCGCTGGTGGTGCTGTTCGCCGGGCTCGCGGTCCTGGTCAGCGCGCCGGCGATCATCGACGGCGCACCGCAGCTGTCGTTGCCCCTGATCGCCCTGGCGATGACGAGCACCCTGCTCGCCGACCTGCTGCGGCCGGAGCTGGGCCGCTACGCGATGTGGCTGCGCCTGCTGGGTGTGGTGGTGTCGCTCGCCGCGCTCCTGGCGCTGTCGCTGCACCTCTGGACGTGAGCGCCGCAGCTCCGGGGTCGGGAACCGGTCACCGCTGTCCGGTTTCCTGCCCCGGGATCACCTGGGTGGATCGCGCGGGGTGAGCAGGCGGTCACCGCTGTCCGACATCAGGCCCCACGGCACGGCCGCGGCCACGGAACGCCGCCGCGCGCCGGCGCGCGGCGGCGCGCGGCGACCCGCAGTTGCTAGCTGCGCCGCGGCCGACGGGCACGATCGCTAGCTGCCGCG
>SLQK01000195.1 GCA_007131525.1 Nitriliruptoraceae bacterium
CCCGGAATCCGATGGCCAGGTTCCCCACCCCCCCGGCGGGTGACGCCGGGGCGGCCGCGGCCGCAGCCACGGCTCAGAGGCGGAAGTCGGTGTCGGCCTCGGGCTCGTCGATGTCCATCTGGGCCTTCTGGAGCCGGCCCGAGAAGTCCCAGTTCATCGACTGCCAGGTGGTGACCTGGTCCAGCACCCACACCCCGGACTGTCGCGCGCCCGTCCCGGAGCGGCCGTTGCCGCCGAAGGGCAGGTGCGCCTCGGCGCCCGAGGTCGAGTTGTTGATGCTCACCATGCCGGCCGTCACCCCTTCGCGGAACCGGAAGGCGTGCTCCGCCCGGGTCGTGTAGATCGCGGCGGACAGCCCGTACCCGTGCCCGTTGGCCAGCGCCAGCGCCTCATCGAAGGAGTCGAAGGTCGTGACCGGCGCGATCGGCCCGAAGGTCTCCTCCTGATAGAGCATGTCATCCGATGTCACGCCGTCCACGATGACCGGGTGCTGGAAGAGCCCCGCGTCGGGATCGCCGACGAAGCCCTCCCGAGGCGAGGTGGACGAGATCCGACCGATCGCCGAGGAGCCCGACACCCGGTGGTGGGGCTGGATGTGCTCCAACCAGTGGGCGAAGGTCGCGTCGAACCTCTGGCTGATCATCGGTCCGTACAGCACGTCCTGGAAGGGGTCACCGATCCGGGCGGCCTCGACGGCCGCGGTGAACCGGGCCAGGAACTCCTCGTGGACCGAGGCGTGCACCACGGTGATCCCCAGCGAGGTGCAGCGCTGCCCGGCGGTACCGAACCCGGAGAACAGCGCGCCCTCGACCGCGAGGTCCAGCTGCGCGTCGGGCATCACCACCAGCGGGTTCTTGCCGCCGAGCTCCAGGATCGGCGACACCAGGTGCTCGCCGCACAGCGCCCCGATCCGCCGCCCCACCTTCGACGACCCGGTGAAGCCGACCTTGTCCACCGTGCCCGACGCCAGCGCGCGCTCCAGGCCGGTGAAGGTCGCAGCGCCGTCGGTGAGCACGAGCTGCACGGCGCCGACGGGGATGCCGGCCGCCTGGATGCAGCGCACGAAGGCCGTCGCCGAGTGGGGGGCGTACTCCGCGGGCTTCCACACCACGGCGTTGCCGGCGAGCAGCGCCGGCACCAGGTACCACGACGGCACGGCCACGGGGAAGTTGCCCGCGGTGATCACCGCCATGGTCCCGACGGGCTTGCGGTAGGTGAACAGCTGCTTGTCGGGCATCTCGCTCGGCACCGTCATCCCGTACAGCCGCCGCCCCTCGGAGGCGAAGAAGATGCACGTGTCGATCGCCTCCTGCACCTCGCCCAGGGACTCCGCGTAGGGCTTGCCGATCTCGCGGGTGATGATGCGGGCCAGGGCCTGCTTGTTCTCCTCGAGGATCCGCGCCAGGCCGTGGATCGCGACCCCGCGGATCGGGGCCGGCGTGGCGGCCCACGCGGGCTGGGTGGCGGTGGCGAGCTCGCAGGCGCGGGTGAAGGTGCCGGCGTCGCCGAGGTGGACCCGTGCCACCTCGACGTCGAGGTGGGCGGGGTCGGCCAGGCTGACGGGTCCCCCCTCCCCCGCCACGGGCTCGCCGTCGAGCAGGGAGGTCAGGGTGGTGACGGCGTCGTGGCTGGTCATGGCGTGCTCCTCTCGGGCGGCGGGCGGCGGGCGACGGAGTGACGGGGTGGCGCGGGCCGGCGGGCGTGCCGGGGACCGGGGGCGGCGGGTCAGCCCGTGACGTGATCGATGACGCGCTCGATACGGGCCACGCCGTCGAGCAGCTCCTCGGTCGAGATGGTCAGCGGTGGCCGGACCCGGATGCTGCGGAGCCCGCACCCCAGCACGAAGGCGTGCTCGTCGGTGAACAGCCGTCGGATCACCTCGTCCCTCGTCGCCGGGTCGGGCAGGTCGATCGCGCAGAACAGGCCTCGGCCACGGGCGTTCGTGACCGCCGGGTGCCGGTCGGCGAGCTCCTCGAGGCCCCCGCGGAGCACCTCACCGAGCGCGGCCGCCCGCGTGATCAGGTGCTCGGCCTCGATCACCTCCAGCATCAGCGTGGCGCGGACCATGTCGACCAGTCCCCCACCGAAGGTCGAGTTGATCCGTGACGAGGTGGCGAACACGTGCCCCTCCACCTCGTCCAGTCGCCCGCCGGCCATGATCCCGCAGACGTGGGTCTTCTTGCCGAAGGCGACCACGTCCGGCTGGATGTCGAGCTGCTGGTAGGCCCAGGCGGTCCCGGTCATGCCGACGCCGGTCTGGACCTCGTCGAGGACGAACAGCGCGTCGTTGGCGTGGGTGATCGTCTGCAGCTCCTGCAGGAACCGCGACGAGAGGTGGCGGTCCCCGCCCTCACCCTGGATCGGCTCGAGGATCGTGCACGCGATGTCGTGGGGGTTGGCCGCGAAGGCGGCGGCCGCCTGCTCCAGCGCGCGGTCCTCGGCGGCCCGGTTCGCCTCGGTGTGGTCCGCCAGCGGGTGCTGCAGGGCCGGGGTGTCGATCCGCGGCCAGCGGAAGGTGGGGAACCTCGCCGTCTTGGCCGGATCGGTGTTGGTCAGGCTCATCGTGTAGCCGGTGCGCCCGTGGAACGCGCCGGTGAGGTGCAGCGCCTGCATCCCGAGCTCGGGCCTGCGACCCTCGGCCTCGTTGCGCCGGCTCTTCCAGTCGAAGGCGGTCTTGAGCGCGTTCTCCACCGCCAGCGCCCCACCCTCGATCAGGAACAGGTACGGCAGTCGGGGGTCGCCCAGCACCCGCTGGAAGGTCGCGACGAACTCCCCCAGCTCCCGGGTGTACACATCGGAGTTGGAGGGTTTGTGGGTCGCGGCGCGGGCCAGCCGCGCCTGGGCCCCCGGCGTGGTCAGCACCGGGTGGTTCATGCCGAGGGCGTTGGAGGCGTAGAAGGTGAACAGGTCGAGGTAGCCCTGCCCGGTCCGCAGGTCGACCAGGCTCGCCCCCCGGCTGCGATCCAGGTCCAGGATGAAGTCGTAGCCGTCCACCAGCAGGTGGTTGCTCAGCTCGGCGAGCAGGTCGTCGCCGACCGCGTCCGTGAGGCTCATGCTGGGCTCTCCTCTCCACCTCGGGGCCCTGGTCGGGCCCGGTGCCGGGTGCGCCATCACCCGGTCCGGCGTCGGCCGCAACCTAGGGCCCCGACCTGCTGCGGCGCAGGAGGCGGAGGACCCTCGACCGATAGGCGCACAGCCCTGCCGG
>SLQK01000050.1 GCA_007131525.1 Nitriliruptoraceae bacterium
CGCATCTTGGGGTTCCAGCGCCGGGTCTGGTGCCCGAAGTGGACACCTGCCTCGAGCAGCTGGCGCATGCTGGTGACGGCCACTGCGTTCCTCCTGGAGGGTTCGGTTGGACCTCCGCCCGCGTCCACCGGGGCCGGGCGATCGCCTGGGAGGCGACGCACCGGGCGCGGCCCACCTCGCGCGTGCGAGGCACCGGGGCCGCCCGTCGACGGGCGTGTGTGATGGGTTCAGGGGTCGGATCGGGAGCGCACGGCTGGGGCCGCCGCACCCGTTGGATCACACCGCGGTGGGAGGACGACCCTGCGGGGTCGGGCTCCTGCCACGGCAACAGGCCCGACCAGCACGGCCGGACCCGTGGTCGCAGCGTAGCGCAGCCGGCCGACCCCAGGGCCCGCCGCTCCTCGACGCGGCCGCCCGCGGCCACCGGCGGCCACCTCCGTGGTCACCATCGGCCGAGCTCCGGTGGACCCGTCGACGGGCCCGGTGGGCTCCATCGCGACGGTCCACGCCACAAGCCCCACAGCTGCAGCAGCCGCGACGTGACGACCACGGTGTCCCCCAGCTCGCCCCCGAGCACGGTGCCCACGCGCCCGGGGCTGTCCACCACCTCCTCGCCGGCCAGGAACCGCCATGTGACCTCGTGGACGGCCTCGGTCTCCAGCACGCTGCCGTGGCCTCCGGGCAGCACCCGGTGGTCCACCACCACCTCGCCGTCGTGCTCGTAGCGCCCTGAGGAGCCGTGGCGGGCGATGTCGGATCCGGGTTGCTGTGCCCGGTGCGGGGTGACCACCAGGTCGCGACTGCCGGCGATCGTGAGCACCCGCGTGCCGGTCGCCAAGGGACCGGCCGCCCCCGCCTGGAGGGCGGCCTCCCACGCCTCGGTCAGCCGTGCGGTCTCCCGGCTCCCGGTCGCCAGCTGCCCGATCGCAGGAGCATCGAGGGGGAGGCGCGGTGACCCCCCGGACCACGGGCGCTGGACGCCCTCAGCCAGGCCGCCGAACAGGACATCGTCACCGAGCACCTCCCCGGCAACGGCCAGGTCGGAGCCTCGCAGAGGTGACCCGATCGTGACGACGTGCCCGATGGGCGGCAGCGACGGGTCGTAGGGATCGTGGTGGACGGCGAGGTACCACAGGATGGCCACGCCGCCCATCGAATGGCCGATCAGGTCCACAGCACGGCCCGGTTCCCGAGCAGCCTGGGCCCGCAGCTGCTCGGCGAGCAGCGCCGCCGCACGCTCTGGCCCCTCCCAGGTGTGCTCGGGCCCGTAGGGCAGCTGATCCCGACGCGGATCGTCGGACAGGCCCGGCAGGTCGCTGCGCCCGGCGTAGGACAAGGCGGTGACGCTGGCTGCCGGGTAGCCGAGGTGGGCGGGCTCGAGCACCTGCGAGCCGGAGCTGCTCCCCAGTCCGCCCACGAGGATCAGGTGGTTCGGGTTGGGGGGCACGGCGAAGCCAGGCCGCTCCGCCGTGGGACTCGCCGCCGCGAAGGCGCCCCCCAGGCGGGCTCCCTGCCACGGGTCGTAGGGTGTGACCGCGTGGGCCGTGCCGGTCCACCGGCCACCGCCGATCAGGGACGGCCGACGCAGGTCCGCACCGAGCAGGGAGAGGGGGTCGACGTAGGCGCCGGTCGCGTCACGAGCACCCCAATGCAGGCCGGTGTCCCGTCCCCCGTACCCGTGACCGCCCGCCGCCAGGGCCGCCACACGGTCGCCCCGCTCGACCCGGTCACCGACGCGGACCGAGAGGTCGGCCAGAGGCCCGTAGGTCGTGAGGTGACCGTCCACATGGGCGATGCTCACCCAGCGCATGCCTGCGACGGGCCCCGCGAAGGTGACACGACCGCTGCCGGCCGCGCGGACCGGAGCGCCGGGGGCGAGCTCGAGATCGACCCCACGGTGCCCGGCCCCGAAGGCCGTGCCCGGGGGGTCGAAGGCCCTGAGGACCCGGCCCGGCGCAGGTGGCGCGTAGGTGACCCGGTAGCCGAGATCGGGTGCCCAGCCGGGGACGTGGGGATCCGCGCTCGCGCTGGCGCCCAGCGCTGCGGTCGGTGAGGCTGCTGCCGCCGGGGCAGCCGCGCCGATCCACAGCGCGAGCACGGCGAGGAGGAGGACGGCGAACCACCACGGCTCCCGGTGTGGTCCCCGGCCGGTGACCCCGCGGTGACGGAGCCAGCCGGGCGGCCACCGTGACCGGTGGCCACGTCGGGGGTGGGACGACGGTCGAGCGATGACGCGGGGCACGGGGCACCTCCCCGCCCCCGGGTCCGATGCTGCGACCTTACGGCCAGCGGCGGCAGACCGGTGCGTGGGGACCCGCCTGGCTGTGGATGACCGACGTCACGGGCGGGACGCACGGGGCCGGCGAGGCGGGAGGTCGTGGCTCGGTCGAGCTGGCTCACGATCCGTGGTCCCGCTGCTCGAGCTACCCGGCCCGCTGCTGGACCTCAGCCCCTTCCGCCACCTCGCCGAGGTGCCGGTCGCTGACCTGGACCTCACCGCCGCGCTGCTCATGCTGCTGATCGGCGCGACCGCGGCCACAGCCGGCATCGCCCTCTTCCGCCGCCGCGACCTCAAGGAAGCCTGACCGCGCCGAACCGCCGCCTGCCGGACGGGGAACACTCGCCCGCGCGACCTGGCAACTCCGGGCGTCGCGCACCGGCCCGGGTCGCCTCACGGCACGCCCCGGATCCCCAGCTGTGCACGATCAACGGCAGCGTCGACGTCGCGAAGCCGCGGATCCACCTGGCCACGGGGTCGCGTGACGCGCGGTGATGTTCGACCCCGAGACACGGCCCTGGCTGCCAGTGGTGAGCCCGGAACCTTCGTGTCGTTGAGCGGATGGCTGGGCGGAGGCACGTCGGCCTGCCGGCCTCACGTGCGAGCACGGATGACCGGGTGGACCTCCGTCTCAGCGGGCATGGTCGTGACCCTCGCCGGGGCCACGGCCGCGAGGTGTCAGGGGTTGACAGGTACCGAGCATGTCTTCACCGTGAACGGCAGCGGCCTCGGCCGCGCTAACGCTTCCTCGTGAGTGCGGCCGTCGACAGGGTCGCGACGAGAGGAGCGCAGCATGAACGCACCAGCGGTTCACCGCACCGTCTCCGCGGACGGCACCGAGATCGCCTACTTCACCAGTGGGGCGGGACCCCCGCTGGTGCTGGTTCCCGGTGGCGCGACGGACCACCGGCATTGGGATCGGTTGCGGCCGCATCTCGAGCCACAGGTCACCGTCCATGCGATGGATCCGCGTGGTCGGGGGGCCAGTGGCGACGGGCCGGAGTACGACATCGAACGCGAGTACGAGGACGTCGCAGCGGTCATCGACGCGGTCGCGGAGGCGTCGGGTTCCCGTGTCGCCGTCTACGGCCACTCGGGGGGTGGCGCCTGCGCGTACGGGGCCGCGAGGTTGACCTCGAACCTCGACGCGCTCGTGCTCTACGAGGGATGGCCACCGCCGAACCCCGAGTACTTCGACTGGTCCCCTGAGCTCCTCGAGCGGATGGACCAGGCGGTGGCAGCCGGGCAACGCGAGGCGTTCGCCGACGAGTTCATCGCCGGGATGGCCGACCACGTCGCCTCACTGGGGGCGAGCCAGCAGCAGAGCGACGAGATCCGTGCGTGGTACGAGGAACTGAAGCCAGCCATGCTCGATTCGATCGACACCGTCCCGCGCACGCTTCGCGTCTGGTCCTCGGCGGACTCCGACCCGCTGGCCTTCGACCCCGAGCACGCCGCTGAGATCGGGGTCCCCACACTGCTCCAGGTGGACCCGGCCGTCCCGTACTGGTCGTCCAACGTCGATCCCGTGGTGGAGGCCCTCCCCGACGCGCGCCTCTCCTGGTTCGACAGGCAGTACCACCACGCGGTCGGTCTCTCCCCCCAGACGGTCGCCGACGACCTGCTCGCCTTCCTAGGGGAGCAGCGCTGACAGGAGCGCAGCCGCGGTGCTCGTCGGCGTCGCCACGTGCGGTCATCGGGTTGGACCGCCGGAGCGACGGTGCGGGATCGAAGCCCGCCTGGAGCCCGGGTGCACCTACGCGACCGAAGCTGTCACGGCCTGCGGACGCCCCGTGGCCCGGTCATCGACTGTGTGCACCGGCATGACCGCGGCATCGCGCACAGAGCCGGCGACGACGTCCCATCACGCCTCAGCTAGGGCAGCCCGAGGTACCTGCGCAGCAGGGGATCCGGCAGCAGGCAGCGGGCGAAACCGTCGCTGTCGGCCCGGTGGGCGGGTCGTCGGCACGTGGGGCGTCGCGGCCGCTCGTACGGACCCCAGTCGGCCAGGTCGACCAGGTGCGGGACAGCAACCGCCCAGTCGTACTGCCGCCCGGTCCAGTCCCACAGCTCCACCGCCCCGCGCGGGCCCTGGATCTGCAACGGGTTCTCCCCATCGCGGCCAGGGACCCCCAGGACGACGTGACCCCACACTCCCCCGGCTGCCGCCTCCCGCCGCCAGACCTCGCAGGCACGGCTCACGTCCACCTGACGAAGGCGGTGATCGACGAAGATGTACACCTCGCAGGCGTCGATGCCGAGCCGCTGGAGCAGCTTGCACAGCTCACCGGTGACGTCCTGGCACCGGTTGGGGATGGCCTCGGGGTCCTCACCATCGACGACGAGGCCGTTGCGGGTGGGCAGCGCGGTCGGGTCGATGGTCGCGAACGCGCGCGCGACCGCCGGGTCGCTGGGTCGGAGCGAGACGGTGACCATCGGACGCTCCACGCACGGGACGGGACGTGCTGCACGGCGCGCCTGCGACGCTGCCTCGCACAGGGCGGCGCAGGAGGAGGGGTCCGGGGAGACCGGCCGTCCTGGAGAGCCGGGCCGGCGGCGTCGTGAGCCGGGTCGTGAGCCGGGGCGTCAGCCACCGATCCGGCCGGCCTCGTCCCTGACATCCACTCATCACCAGTGAACCCCGGCACCACCCCTCGGTTCAAGGGCTCGGCCGTCGATCCCGTGCGCCGGTCGGAGCTCCCGCACCGCGCCCGCCGGGGCGACCGGCCGTGTGCCGGTGGACCGTCGACTCGAGCGACCCGAGCTACCCCCGGATGAGCTCGCCGAGCTTGGTCCGCAGGCTCAGCACGGCCTTGGTGTGGATCTGGCACACACGCGACTCGGTGACGCCCAGCACGTCACCGATCTGGGCCAGGGTCATCCCCTCGAAGTAGTACAGCCCGAGCACGGTCTGCTCGCGCTCGGTCAGGCGGGTCAGGGTCGCCCGCAGCAGGCGCTTGGTCTCCGAGTCGTCGAGGGTCTCCTCCGGCAACGAGACCGTGAGGTCCTGCAGGGTGTCGACCAGCGTGATGCGGTCCCCGTCACCGACGTCCAGCACCTCATCCAGCGCGGCGATCGAGGTCATCGACATCCGCGCGAGGGTGTCCTGCAGCTCCTCGAGCGACCACCCGAGCTCCTCCGCCAGCTCCTCCTCGGTGGGGCTGCGCTTGAGGGTCGACTCGAGCTCCTGCATGGCCGCCTCGACCTTGCGCGACCGGGTCCGGACCGAGCGCGGCACCCAGTCGACGCTGCGGAGCTCGTCGATGATCGCGCCCCGGATCCGGGCAACGGCGTAGGTCTCGAACTTGAACCCGCGACCCGGCTCGAACTTCTCGATGGCATCCATCAGTCCGAAGATGCCGTAGCTGACCAGATCGGAGTGCTCGACGTGGGCCGGCATACCGACGGCGACGCGGCCGGCCACGTACTTGACCAGGGGGGCGTAGTGGATGATGAGCCGCTCCCGGACCGCCACATCACGACCGTCGACGTACGCCGCCCACAGCTGCAGCACCTCACGCTCGGTGATCGCGTTGCTGCTCACGCTCGGCCCCTCGCCGCTCCTGCTGCTGGACCTGCTCCGCGTTCCGTCCCGGCGCTGAGCCTAGCCCCGTGCCTCCACGGTAGCCGAGGTGTCGGTCGGCCGTCCGGACGCCCGGGCCCGGGGATGGGCGGCGGTGTGGATCTCGCGGAGCTGTCCTCGTGACAGGTGGGTGTAGCGCTGGGTCGTGGCCAGCGAGGCGTGCCCCAGCAGTTCCTGGACCTGCCGGAGGTCCGCTCCCCGCTCCAGCAGGTGGGTCGCGACACTGTGGCGGAGCGTGTGCGGGGTGACGTGGCCGAGGCCGGCACGCCGCGCCCCGCGGGTCACGACCTCGCGGGCCGCACGCACACCCAGCGGGGCGCCGCGGGCGGTGACGAACACGACGTCGGCACCGACGGCGAGGTGGCTCGTGGCACCCGCTGCAGCACCGGCCTCCGCCAGCAGCTGCGGCCGTCCAACGGCGAGGTAGCGCCGCAGGGCGTCCACGGCCTCGTCACCGATCGGCACCAGGCGCTGCGTGCCGCCCTTGCCGTCCAGCCGCACCAGCTGCTGGGCGAGATCCACCGCGTCCATCGCCAGGGGGCAGACCTCCCCGATGCGCGCGCCCGAGGCGTAGAGCAACTCGAGGAGCGCCCGGTCGCGCAGGTCGGTGGGCTCGGTGCCGTCAACGGCCTCGAGCAGGGCCGTGACCTGGTCGACCCGCAGCACCCGCGGGAGGTGGCGGCCCTGCTTCGGCGTGGCCAGCCCCGCGGCAGGATCGACCGGGATCACCCCCCGGCGGGTGAGCAGCGCGAACCAGGTCCGCAACGTGGAGGTTCGACGGGCCGTGGTGCTCCGCGCGTACCCCTCGGCGTGCAGGTGGGCGAGGTAGCGCCGCAGGAGCAGCGCGTCGACCTGGGCCGGCCGGTCGATGCCCCAGGTCTGGCAGGTGCGGGCCAGATCCTCGGCATCACGCCGGTACGCGGCGACCGTGTTGTCGCGCCGACCGAGCTCACCGGCCACGTGGTCGACGAGCAGCGTGACCGCCTCCCGCCACGGCGGCCGCAGCACCGCGACCTGCTCGTCGGCGAGCGCAGCGGTCGACACGGCGTCGATGGTGGGCGCGTCCGTCGTGGAGGTCATGAGTGGGAAGCCTGAGCGCTGGTGTGGCGGAAGTCAACCAGTGTGCCTCACCCCGCGGCCGGTTCCGGGTCACGTCGGAGCACGAACCCGTCGGCCCGCTCCACCACCTCGCCGGCCATCTGGGCTCGGGTCAACGCCGCCAGCACCGTGCCGGCAGGCAGCCCGCTGCGGTCGATGAGCACGTCGCCCGGCACGGCACGGGGCCAGGCTCTCGCCAGCTGCCGGTGGACCTCGCTCGGCAGCAGCGTCACGGGCAGCGACGCGCCAGCCGGCGCCTGCGGCACCGTCGCGGCGGCGGCGACCCGGTCCGATGGGAGCGCCTCGAGCAGGTCGGCCGGATCGGTGCACGCCCCGACCCCTTCGGCGAGCAGGCGGTTCGGCGCCGCCGAACCCGGGACGCGGATGTCGCCCGGCACCGCCAGGACCGGACGGCCCCGCTCGGCGGCGGCACCCGCCGTCAGCAGGGCTCCGGAGCGCGGGCCTCCCTCGACAACCACCACGACGTCGGCCAGGCCCGCCACGATGCGGTTCCGGGCCCGCACGATCCCGGCCTTGGGGGGCACCGCAGGCAGCTGTTCCGACAGCAGGCCTCCCCCCGCGACCAGGATCCGCTCGAACAGCCCGCCGGCGCCGGCATGACCGCGGGGGTACCCGACGTCGTGACCGCAGCCGAGCACCACGCTGGTCCCACCCGGCCCCTCGAGGGCCGCCCGGTGGGCCGCGGCGTCGATGCCCACCGCGCCCCCGGAGACCACATGGACCCCAGCGGCGGAGGCCACCTCGGCCAGCCAGGCGGCGATCCCGGTGCCGTAGGACGAGGCGTTGCGAGCACCGACGATCGCCACGGTGGGTCCCGGCGGTGGGCCCGCACCGGCGGCGGCCAGCAGCACCGGACCGTCGGTCATCGGCCAGGCCTCGGCCAGGCGGGCCGGGTAGCCGGGGTCGCCGACGACGCTGAGCCGGCAGCCTCTGGCCCGCCACCTCGGCAGCAGCCGGCTGGCTGCGGCCGCGTCGCTGTCATCGACGTGGTCACGGACCGCGGCGAGGAGCGCCTGCGCAGGCGGGCGTCCATCCGTGCCGCGGTGGGCGACCAGCGCTCGTCTGAGGCCCTCCAGGGTCCGGCGGGGCCGCACCGTCCAGGCCAGCAGCGCCGCCAGCACGGCGGGCTCCGTGCCCCGCGCGGCGAGCTCCTCCACCTCCCGTGTCAACCGCCGCAGCGTCACGCCGCTCATGCGGACACCGGGACGGGCGGGAGCCGGTAGGCGACGGCCTCGTCGACGTGGCCGGGGCCCACCACCTCGCGGCCCTCGAGGTCAGCGATCGTCCGCGCGACCCTGAGCATCCGATCGAAGGCGCGCGCCGAGGCTCCCAGCCCGGTCAGCGCTGCCGCGAGCCGCGCCAGGGCCGGCCGGGTGGTCGTCCGGCGCAGCAGTGCCGCGTCCGCGTCACGGTTCAGCCGGCCCGGCTCCCAGCGCTCGGCTGCGGCGGTCCGGGCGGCGGCGACCCGTGCCGCCACGACCGCAGTGGCCTCACCCGGCGACCCATCCACCAACGCGGCGCGTGCCACCGGCTGCAGCGGCACCTGCAGGTCCAGACGGTCCAGCAACGGGCCCGACAGCCGGGCGCGGTAGCGCTCGATCCGGTCGGGACGGCAGGTGCAGGCGCGCCGGGGGTCACCGAGGTGGCCGCAGGGGCAGGGGTTGGTGGCGCCGACCAGCAGCACCGCGCCGGGGTAGCTGATCCGAGCACGAGCCCGGCTGAGCACCACCTCACCCCGCTCCAGGGGTTGACGGAGGGCGTCGAGGACCGCCCGCGGGATCTCCAGCAGCTCGTCGAGGACCAGGACCCCACGGTGTGCCAACGACAGCTCCCCCGGCCGAGGCACGCCGGCGCCCCCACCGACGAGGGCGGCGGCCGAGACCACCTGGTGGGGCGCTCGCAGCGGGGGTCGGATCCGCAACGGATCGTCAGGGCGTCGCTCGCCCGCCAGGGAGTGGATCGCAGCGACCTCGATCGCCTCGTCGGTGGTGAGGTCGGGGAGGAGCCCGTGGAGGCGCTCGGCCAGCATCGTCTTGCCGCAGCCGGGCGGGCCGGTGAGCAGCAGGTGGTGGCCCCCGGCCGCCGCCAGCTCGACGGCACGGCGGGCCAGCGGCTGTCCCCGCACGTCGGCGAGGTCGGGCGCGGCTGGTCCCGGGCAGGGGCGGACCGGTTCCAGCGGCGCCACCCGGCGGCGGCCCTCGAGGGCGGCCACGACCTCGGTGAGGTCGGTGACGGGCACCGGGGTCAGCCCCGTGACCAGCGCCGCCTCGGCGGCGGCACCAGCGGGGACGAGCAGCTCCCGGGCGCCGAGCTGCCGCGCACCGGCAACCAGGGGCAGCTGCCCGGTGACCGCCCGGACCGAGCCATCCAACCCGAGCTCCCCGCAGGCCCAGGTCCGGCTCGCCGCCGCCATCGGCACCTGCCCGGTGGCCGCCAGCACCGCGATGGCCAGGGGGAGGTCGAAGCTGCTGCCGACCTTCGGCAGGTCCGCGGGGGCCAGGTTGACGACCACCCGCTCCCCCGGCCACCGCAGCCCGTGCCGCTGGATCGCGGTCCGGACCCGCTCGCCGGCCTCCCGCACCGCCGCGTCGGGGAGGCCGACCAGCTTCAGCACGGGCAGCCCGGGGCTGCAGGTCGCCTCGACCCGGACCTCCAGGGGACGCAGCCCGACCAGGGCGATCCCGCGCACCACCGCGAGTCCGCGCCCCACGATCAGCCCACCCCGACGATGTGGGTCAACCGAGGTCGATGGCCCACATCGATCGCGACCAGGTCCAGCCGAACGGACGGGAACCGTGCTCCCTGCTCCCGCAGGAACGCCCCTGTCAGGGCGCGCAGCCGCCGGTGCTTCCGGTGGTCGAGGGCCGCCACCGCTCCCCCGAAGCGGTCCGCATCGCGGCGCGTCTTCACCTCGCAGACCACCAGGGTCCCCCGCATCGGATCCACCGCGACCAGGTCGAGCTCACCCCGCAGCTCGCCATCGGCGACCCGCCAGTTGCGGGCCAGTACCTCGAGGTGGTCGTCCCGGCCGAGATGGCGGGCGGCGAGGAGTTCCCCCGCCCGTCCGAGGGCCTCGTGGGCCAGGAGCGCCTCGCGCTCGGCCTCGGTGAGCGTCACCTGGTGTGCGGTCGTGATGTCCATGACCGCACGCTACGCAGCGGCGGCGGGAGCCTTCGATCGGATCGCCGTCACCCTGTGGACAACCGCGGTCCGGCAGGCTCAGATGACACCGAACCCCCACAGCAGCCCGGCTCCGAGCACGACGATGGCGGCGACCAGCAGCCAGATGTCGTTGTTCTTGTCGTCGCGGTACCTGCGGGTCGCGTCGAAGCCCACTCGGTCCACCTCCAGCCGGTCACTCGTCGAGGAAGTCGGCCACCTCGGTGTCGTCGTGGATCAGTTCCTCCACGTTGACGTCACGGAAGGTCAGCACCCGGACCTGCTTGAGGAAGCGTGCCGGACGGAACATGTCCCACACCCAGGCGTCCGTGAGCCGCAACTCGAACCACAGGTCGTCACCGGCGTGGGGGATGACCTCCACCTCGTTGCACAGGTAGAAGCGTCGCTCGGTCTCCACCACGAACCGGTACAGCCGGACCACGTCGCGGTACTCGCGGTACAGCGCCAGCTCGAGGTCGGTCTCGTACGCGTCGAGCTCCTCAGGGTTCACGGACCGCCTCCAGCCCGGTGTCGACGCGGCCGGTCGGCGCGCACCGTCCGCCGGGGCCGCTGCCGAGGGTAGCGACGGACCCGGCGCTACGGTCCGCCCATGCCCCGATCCCACACCGCCGACCGACACCGCCGTCACGGCGGCCCCGACACCGCGGTCGAGGTCGAGTTCCTCGCCGAGGGGCTGGTGGTCGCCGGCGTCGACGAGGTGGGGCGGGGCGCCTGGGCCGGTCCGCTGACCGTGGGCGCCGCCATCCTCGACCTCGCTGCGGTCCCGGCCGGGCTCAGGGACTCCAAGCAGCTGCGGCCCGAGCGTCGCCAGGCGCTGGATCGGTCGTTGCGGGAGCACGCCGAGGTGGCCACCGGCGAGGTCGCCCACAGCGAGCTCGATCGGGTCGGGCTCGCCGCGTCGTTGCGGCTGGCCGCCGCCCGTGCCGTGGCGGCGCTCCCTCGACGACCCGACGTGGTGCTCATCGACGGCACCGTCGACCTGCTCGAGGGGGCCGGCTTCCGGACCCGGCTGCTGGTCGGGGGCGACGACCGCAGCTGTTCGATCGCTGCGGCTTCGATCGTGGCCAAGGTGCACCGCGACGCATGGATGACCGGCCAGGACCCGGCCCACCGGGTCTACGGCTTCGCGTCCAACAAGGGCTACCCGTCGCCCCAGCACCGCGCGGCGCTCGCCGAGCATGGGCCGTGCCCCCTGCACCGCCGCAGCTGGCAGCCGATCCGTGACCTGCTCGCCCCGCGCCAGCTCGACCTCGACGCCCTGGCGTGGCCTACGGGGTCGGGCTGAGCGTGGCCGTGCCGACGGGCACAGCGATGAGCCCGGCCTCGGTCGGATCAGCCGTGACCGAGGCCGCAGCGGGGTCAGCGACGGCCCCGGTGTCGGTGACCTCGTGCTCCACACCGGTCAGCAGCCCGGCGTTGCCGAAGGGCCAGATGATCGCGGCGGAGCGGCCTACCACCTTGTCCTCGGGAACGAACCCGAGGCCCCGGCGGGAGTCCGAGGAGTTCGGCCGGTTGTCCCCGAGGAAGAACAGCGCGCCCTCGGGCACCGTCACCGGCCCGAAGTCCGACGCGTCGTCGAACACCACGTAGGGCTCGTCGAGCGGCACCCCGTTGACGCTCACGGCCCCGTCGCGGATCAGGATCTCGTCGCCGGGCAGGCCGATGACCCGCTTGACGAAGTCGCGCGCACTGGCGGGCACGACCCCGAGGAACTGGCCGACGACGCGGACCAGCCGCTCCCCGGTGGTGTCGTCGGCGACGCCCTCGCCGAGGCTCTCGCCCTCGAACACCACGATCTCGCCCCGGACCGGGTCACGGAACCGGTAGGTAATCTTCTCCACGATCATGCGGTCGTTGACGCTGAGCGTCGGCTCCATGGAGCTGGACGGGATGTAGAACACCTGGACGACGAAGGTGCGCAGCAGGAACGCGAGCACCAGCGCGACCGCCAGCAGCATCGGGAGCTCACGGAGGAAGGAACTGGAGCCCGATGCCCGTCGACGGGGCGGGTCCGACGCCCGTCGGCGCCGCGGGTCCGTGGACCGGCCGTCACGCTCGGCGGCCACACGGTCCGCGCTCGGTGGCCCGGGTGGCTGCGCCGGCGGCCCG
>SLQK01000333.1 GCA_007131525.1 Nitriliruptoraceae bacterium
CCCGGTGCGAGCGCGTTGACCCGGATGCCCTTGCGGCCCGTCCACTGCTGCGCGAGGTCACGGGTGAGACCGAGCAGGCCGGCCTTCGATGCGGCGTACGCCGCCTGCGGCAGGCCCGCCGTGGTGATCCCGAGCACGCTCGAGACGTTGATGATGCTGCTGCCGGGCTCCATGACCCGGCCGCAGGCCTGGGCCATCCAGTAGCAGCCGTTCAGGTTGACGTCGATCACGTGACGGAACTGCTCCGGTGTCTCGCGGGTCGCGGGCACGGCGGTGCCGACACCGGCGTTGTTGACGAGCACGTCGACCCGTCCGAGCTCGGCCATGGTGCTCGCCACCAGCCGCTGACACGCCTCGGGGTCGGCGACATCGGTCGCCACCGCGATCGAGCGTCTGCCGAGCGAGGAGACCATCGCCCGCGTCTCCTCGAGCCGATCGATCCGGCGTGCGCCGAGCGCGACGTCGGCACCCGCCTCGGCGAGTGCGCGGGCGAACGCGACCCCGAGACCGGAGGACGCCCCGGTCACGATGGCGACCTTGCCGTCGAGTCGGAACAGGTCCAGCACGCTCATCGAGGCCTCCTCAGCAGCGGGGCCGCGGACGGTAGTGGAGCGGGACACCGTCACGCCGACCCGAGGCCGCAGCCGCGCCGCTCGGGCTCGAGGTCTGCTCAGGGCACCCCGTGGCCCGGTGCGGGCGGCGGGTCCTGCACCCGGACCGGACCCGCGGTCGGTACCTCGCGGCACCCCAGCTCGGCGCCGACGGCCGCGATGCCCGCGAGGTCCCCGTCACCGAGCTCGACCGCTCCGCTGCCGGGAAAGCGGTGCATGAGCTGGGTCGGATCGTCGACGTGGCCGAGGCCGAGCACGTGCAGCAGCTCGTGGACCAGGGTCGCCCCCCAGGCGTCGGCACGGTCGCCGAAGCCGGACCGGAGGTCGTCGCGCGTGCCGTTCAGGATCACCTGCCCCGTCACGTAGGTGCGGTCGCCCTCGGCGCCGACCGCCACCGGGACCGCGACCCCCCGGTCGGTGTCGCGCAGGGGGAGTCCCGGCTGGGCTGGATCCGCCCACGCGACGAGCACGGGGGCCCAGCGGTCGCCGTAGCGTTCGGGCTGGTAGGGCGGTCGCGAGCCGCTCGGCCGCTCGTCGGTGGTCCCGGCCAGCTGGAGGTCCAGACCTGAGGCGGCCCGGAGGCGGTCCAGCGCTTCGCGGAGGTCCGCGGCGGCGCCCGGTGGGGCGGCCACCGGTGACCACATCACCTCGATCGGCGTGCACGGATCCCAGCGGACGGGTGTGCCGTCGTCGTTGCGTTCCCAGACGGTGAACCCAGCGTCCTCGCGCAGCGCCCCGACGCCGGGGGTGGCGGCGTTGGGCTCCGAGCCGGCCGTGAGCGGTCGGACGACCAGGGTGGCCGCGAGGCCCACGGCGGCCAGGGTGAGCAGCACCCCGGCGACGGCGGTCAGGGCCGGTCGGAGCCGAGGTCCGTCGTCGTTCGGACCACCGGCCCGGGGCTCCGAGGGGGGCACGCGGTGGCCTCCTGTCCGGTCGGTGGCGTGACGGGGACGGTACCGGCGGCCCCGTCGGTCGTCGGGGCGCGGCCCGGCACCGCCTACCCTCGGGCGAGCCGAGCCCAGGGGCGAGCCGAGTCCGGGGGAGGGGCGAGGCCGGGGGGGAGGGGTGACCGTGGACACGGCACCGCCGGTGGTGTGGGCTGAGGTCCCAGGTGGGCGCCTGCCGCTGGTGGAGGTCGGCACCGTCGGGTGTCCGACGCTGGTGCTGGTGCCGGGCCTCACCGATGGCATCACCCCGGTGACCTCCCCGCGGGCTCAGCTGCTGTACGCCCACGTGCCCCTGCCGCTGGAGCGGATGCGAGGGCTGGTCCTGTCCTACCGGGAGCGGCTGCGGCCCGGCACCTCCACCCGCGCGCTCGCCGACGACCTCGCGGCGGTGTTGGAGCAGCGGCTGACGGCGCCCGCCGTCATCGTCGCCCACTCGCTGGGCGGGATGGTCGCCCAGCACCTGGCCGCGGACCGGCCCGACCTGGTCGCCGGGCTGGTGCTGTCGGCCACCACCGGCCGGGCCGACGAGCGGCTGCGGGAGGTCCTGGCCCGCTGGGACCGGTGGCTGGCTGCCGGTGAGCAGGACCGCTTCCGCCGGGACGCGATCCGGACCTCGGTCACCGGCGCGGCGATGGCTGATCACCTCGCCCTGGACGCCGCCGCGCAGGTGGCACCCGCGCCGGCCCGCGCGCTCGCCCGCCACCTCGTGCTCAGCGCCGCCTGCGCGGGCCACGATGCCACCGGCCGTCTGGCAGCGGTCACCGCCCCGGCGCTGGTCATGGCGGGCGGGCGGGACGAGCTGATCGATCCGGACGCGGCCCGGCAGCTCGCCGCGGCGCTGCCGGCGGGGGAGTTCACCCTGTTCGATGATCTCGGCCACGGGTTCCCCGAGCAGGCCCGGGGACCCTTCCAGGGCCGGGTCACCCGCTTCCTCGGCCACCTGGGTTGGTGACCGGGCGGGCAGTAGGCTCCCGGGTATGGATCATCTCATCATCGTGACCGGCGGCTCGGCAGGTCTTGGCCACGCGCTGCTCGCCGCCGCCCCGGCCGACGCCCACCGGGTCACCGTCAGCCGGCGACCGGCGGATGACGTCGCTCGCGGCCACCTCGAGGCCGACCTCGCGGACCCGGCGAGCTGGTCCCGGGTCGGTGACGTCATCGACGCGGTCGCCACGGAGCGGGAGTGGGCGCGCATCACCTGTATCCAGGCCGCCGGCACCGTGGAGCCGATCGGCTTCGCAGGCGAGGTCGATCCCCGGCGGTACCAGACCAACGTGCTGCTCAACGCCGCAGCTCCCCAGGTGCTCGGGCACCGGTTCCTCGGCGCGGTCTCGCACCTGCGGTGCCGGCGGGAGCTGGTGATGGTCTCCTCGGGTGCGGCCCGCAAGAACTACCCGGGGTGGTCCTCCTACGGAGCGGCCAAGGCGGCGCTGGACCGTTGGGTCAGCACGGTCGGCGAGGAGCAGCGGCAGCGCGGGGGTGTCCGCGTCCTCAGCATCGCCCCCGGCGTGCTCGCGACCGCCATGCAGGAGCGGATCCGGGCCACCGATGCCAGGGACTTCCCCCAGGTCGAGCGGTTCCGCGGCCTGCACGACAGCGGTGGGCTCGAGGATCCCGAGGAGGTCGCTC
>SLQK01000194.1 GCA_007131525.1 Nitriliruptoraceae bacterium
CCGATGACCGGCAGGTGGTCGGGCGAGTAGGGGCGGAACCCGAGGTAGGTGCGCAGCAGGTGGACGTCGGCGAGGACCGGGAACAGCTCGATCGCGCGGGCGGCCATGCTCGCGAGCAAGGGCAGGTTGCTCCGGCGGTCCAGGCCGACCAGCTCCCGGCTGGAGCCGATCAGGATCGTGCCCGCGCGGGTGCCTTCGACGACCGAGGAGATGCCCGCCGCGGTCGGGTCCGAGGCCCCGACGGTCCCGACGTAGTCGGCGTCGTAGACCTTGCGGTTGACGAGCTGCGGTAGGGGCTCGGTGACCAGGATCTGGCCGCGTCGTGGCGCGATGGGCAGGTCGACCCCGGCCATCGCGGCCAACTGCCGGCTCCACACCCCGGCGGCGTTGACCACCACCTCGGTGCTGATCTCACCTCGGCGGGTGACGACGCCCGTGACACGCCCGTCCCGCCCGCGGGTCAGACCCGTGACCGGTGTGTCGGGGTGCAGGGTCGCACCGCGGCCCCGGGCCCGTCGCAGGACCGCGGCCGAGGCCTTCACCGGCTGGACCTGCTGATCCTGGGGGTAGTGCAGAGCGCCGACGAGGTCCGGGGTGAGGTGGGGCTCGAGCTCGGCCGCGGCGGCCGCGTCGACCGGCTCGGCGACGACCCCGGCCGCGCGCTGCTGGACGGCCAGGTCGGTGATCGCCCGGTGGCCGGCGTCGGTCATGGCGACCATCAGCCCGCCCTTGGCCTCGAGCTCGATGTCGGCGGCGGCGCGGTCGTCGGCCGTGGCGCCGGGAGCGGCTGCGGCGGCGTCGAGCTCCTCGCCGAGCTCGGTCCACAGCCGGTTGGACAGCAGGGCCAGCTCGAGCTCGGGACCGAGCTCCTTGTCGGAGACCAGGATGTTGCCCTCCCCCGCGGCGGTCGTCCCGCCGGCGAGCCCATGGCGCTCCACGATCGCCACGCGGAGCCCGGCGGCGCTGAGCGCGTCGGCGCAGCAGGCACCGACGATGCCGGCGCCGACCACGACGGCGTCCGCGGTGCGTGGCGGCGTCGGGCTCACGCGGGCGGCGAGGTGGAGGTGGGCGGCGCCGTGCTGGACGCGGCCGTGCGCGACGACGAGGACCCGGCCGTCGGCGGCGTGGGGCAGGCCACCGCATCGTCGCTGACGGCGCCGATGAGGAAACCACGGGGGAAGGGGTCGGTCGGGTCGAGCAGGTACTGGGCGGTGCCGGTGATCCAGGCGCGGCCCCGGATCGTCGGAACGACCGCCGGCATGCCGCCGACCACGGTCTCGTCGACCAGCCGCCCGGTGAACCGGCTGCCGATCAGGGACTCGTTCACGAAGGGGGTGTCGAGGTCGAGCTCGCCCCGGGCGTGCAGGACGGCGAGGTGGGCCGAGGTCCCGGTCCCGCAGGGCGAGCGATCGATCCACCCGGGGTGGATCACGGTGGCACCCCGACCGTCGGCGCCCTCGGCCGGTGGGCCGGTGAGGACCACGTGCCGGCACCCGGCGATGTCGGGCTGCTCGGGGTGGACGGGGCGGTGCTGGGCGTTGATCGCCGCCATGATCTCGAGGCCCGTGGCGATCAGCTCCGGTGCCCGCCCGGGGTCCAGGTCCAGACCGAGGTCGGCGGCGGGGAGGATGGCGTAGAAGTTCCCGCCGTAGGCGAGGTCGAAGGTGAGGGAGCCGTGGCCGGGCACGTCCACGGTGAGGTCGAGCCCCACGACGAAGGACGCCACGTTGGTGATGGTGACCGCCTCGGCCCGCCCGTCGGCCACCTCGACGTCGGCCCGGACCAGGCCGGCCGGGGTGTCGAGGTGGATGGTGGTGACCGGTTCGGTGACCTCGACCATGCCGGTCTCGACCAGGACGGTGCAGACCCCGATCGTGCCGTGGCCGCACATCGCCAGGCAGCCGGAGACCTCGATGAACAGCACACCGATGTCGGCGTCCGACCGGGTGGGTGGTTGGAGGATCGCGCCGGACATCGCGCCGTGGCCGCGTGGCTCGTACATCAGCAGGGTGCGCAGGGCGTCGCGCTCGCGCTCGAAGGTGGTCTTGCGCTCCAGCATGGTCGCGCCGGGCAGGGTGCCGACCCCGCCGGTGATCACCCGGGTCGGCATGCCCTCGGTGTGGGAGTTGACGGCGTGCAGGACCCGGTCCGAGCGCATGTCAGGCGACCTCGAGGGCGCGCTGGAGCTGGGACTCGATCAGCTGGACGTCGGCCTCGGGGAGCGGGAGGCGGGGTGGCCGGGTGGGACCCATCGGCTGGCCGACCAGGGCCTGGGTGAGCTTGATGGCCTGGACGAACCGCGGGCCGGTGTCCCAGCGCAGCAGCGGCAGGACCTCGCGGTAGCGGGGCAGGGCCTCGGCGAGCTGGCCGGCCCGACCGAGCTCGAACAGCTCCACGGTCAGCCGCGGCAGCGCACCGGTGAACCCGCCGATCCACCCGGTGGCACCGAGCGCCGCGGACTCGAGCGCGAGGTCGTCGGCGCCGCACATGATCTCCAGTCCCGGGGCGACGTCCAGCAGCTCGCTGACGCGGCGGACGTCGCCGGAGAACTCCTTGACCGCGACCACCTCGTCGATCCGCGCGAGCTCGGCGTACAGCTCGGGGAGCAGGTCGTGCTTGGTGGAGAAGGGGTTGTTGTAGGCCACGATCGGTAGGCCGGCCCGGGCGATGGCGGCGAAGTGGGTGATGATCTCGTGCCGGGTGGCGTTGTGGATCACCGGCGGCAGGGCCATGACCCCGTCGGCGCCAGCGTCACGGGCATGACGGGCGTGGGCCAGCGCCTGGTGCGAGCCCGGCGCCGAGACCCCCGGCACGACCTTGGCCCGGCCTGCTGCCGCCTCGACGGCGGCTTCGACCACGGCGTGGCGCTCGTCGTCGGACAGGCTCTCGTACTCACCGAGCGAGCCGCAGGGCACCAGCCCGGCGATGCCGTTGTCGAGCAGCCAGGCGCAGTGGGCGCGGTAGGTGTCGAGATCGAGCGACCCGTCGTCCTGGAAGGGCGTGGTGGTGGCGACGTAGACGCCGGGGAAGTGAGCCATCGTCGGGTCCTGGGTCCGCTCCTCCACCCACGGGAACACCCAGGTGAACAGCACGACCACCGCGATCGAGATCACGAGCAGCCACAGCACGACCCGCAGCAAGCGGGCCGGTCCGCGCCGCGCGGGCG
>SLQK01000286.1 GCA_007131525.1 Nitriliruptoraceae bacterium
GTTGCGGGGCGTCGGGATCGATGCGGAACGGTTCCCGATCGTCCTCGGGTGCGATGCCGCGGGGATCGCCGCCGACGGACGCGAGGTGATCGTCCACGGGGTCATCGCTGATCCCGACGGCATGGACGAGACCTTGACGGGTGGGTTCTCCATCCTCTCCGAACGTCACGACGGGACCTTCGCCGAGCGGGTCGCCGTGCCGAGGCGCAACCTCGTCGACAAGCCTCCGGGCCTCAGCTTCGAGGAGGCCGCGTGTCTGCCCACCGCGTGGCTGACCGCCTACCGGATGCTGTTCACCCGGGCGGAGCTGCGACCGGGGCAGCGGATCCTCATCCAGGGCGCCGGCGGTGGGGTCTCCACAGCGGCGATCCTGCTCGCCAGGGCCGCCGGGCTGCACGTCACGGTCACCAGCCGTGACGAGCTGAAGCGACAGCGTGCGATGGAGCTCGGCGCCCACCTCGCGATCCCGTCGGGTGATCGCCTGCCGGACCGGGTCGACGCGGTCGTTGAGACCGTCGGTGACGCGACGTGGTCGCACTCCCTGCGGGCGCTGGAACCCGGCGGTGTCATCGTGGTCGCCGGTGCGACCTCGGGGATGAACCCGCCGGCCGACCTCGCCCGGGTCTTCTACCGACAGCTGCGCATCGTCGGTTCGACCATGGGGACCCGCGACGAGCTCGTCCGGCTCGTACGGATGCTGGATGCCACCGGCGTTCGCCCGTTGATCGACGCCGTCTTCCCGATGGATGACGCGCGGCCGGCCTTCGAGCGGATGCTCGCCGGAGAGCTGTTCGGCAAGCTCATCCTCACACGCTGACGGCCACCCTGACCAGAGGGTGGCCGTCGAGGGGGACGCGGCGCTCGCGGCTTGCGGGAGGCGGGACTCACCGCACCGCGATCGCTCCGGGGGCCGGGCTCGAACCGGCGACATTTCGATTAACAGTCGAACGCTCTGCCAACTGAGCTACCCCGGAAAGGGCACGCAAGCGCAGGCCTGCGGGCGGCGACGAGTGTACCAACCGCCCTCGCCGGTCCCGCACGACCGCTCGGTGGCTAGTCTCGCGGCCACCGCTGAGGAGGCCGCGATGCGCAAGGATCTGGTGATCATCCCCGACGACACCCCGGGCCAGCTCGCCCGGCTCGGCGAGCTGCTCGGCGCGGCCGGCATCAACATCGAGGCCATCAGCGCCTTCACCGGCAAGGGCAAGGGCATCGTCCACGTCCTCGTCGACCGCGCCGAGGACGCCCTGGAGGTCCTCGCCGACGCGGGCATCGAGGTGCGGGCGGCACGACGGGTGGTGGTCGTCGCGCTCCCCGACGAACCGGGCCACCTCGGTGCCGCGTGCCGGACCCTCGCCGACGCCGACATCAACATCGAGCAGGCCTACATCGCCGCCGGCAGCAAGCTGGTCATCATCTGTGACGACGTCGACCGGGCCAAGGAACTGCTGGGCGTCAGCGACCAGTGACGCCGCCGGCGGCGCACGCCGGGGCGGCTGCCGACCGAGCGGCACGGGCCACCGTCTGCCCGGTGACCGGGCGGGTCGGGCTCTGGACCCGGACCAGGGAGGCCCGCCCTCGGCCGCGCATCGAGCGACAGCCGCTCCCGGCGGACCGGGAGGGCTGCCCCTTCTGCGACCCGGCTGACGACGATGTCCGGTTGCTGCCCGTTGCCGCCGACCGGGGTGCGGGCCGCTGGTTCGGACTGCACAACATCTACCCGCCGCTGGACGGACCCACCGGCCGCGCCGATCTCGCGGTGGCGACCGCCCACTCGCCGACGCTGGCCCACCTGCAGCCCGACCTCGCGACCGTGTGGGCGACCATGCTCGACGTGCAACTGGAGCTGGCCGCCCGGTTCCCGACTCGCTGGTCGTTGCTGACCACGGCCGTCGGCGTCAGTGCCGGCGCCTCCCAGCACCACCCCCATGGGCAGGTGCTGACGCCCGCGACGCCACCACCGGTGACCATCGAGCAGCAGCGTCGTTGGGCCGACCGCCAGACCGCCACCTCGGTGCTCGCCGAACCGCTCGTCGTCGCGTCGCTCTCCGACGTGCACCTCGTGGCGCCACTGGTGCCCCTCGGGCCCCTCGACCTGTGGCTGGTGCCCGCGGGCCCGGGCGGGCTGGACACGCTCGACCCCGAGCAGCTCGGCACGCTCGTCACGCGATGGCTCGTCGGCGTGCACCGTCAACTCGGACGCACACCGTCGAGGAGCGCAGCCGCCCCGGTCGACATCAAGACCCTCCTGTACCCGCCGCTACCCGATGGCACGGGCCGGTGGTGGGCGGAGCTGCAGGTCACCGAGCGGCACGCACCCCAGGTCGCGGCGGCACCGTTGGTCGATGTCGTCGACCCGCCGGAGCGGCACGCCGAACGCTTCAGATCGGCAGGTCCGTCTGCTTGAACTCGTGCAGCGCCAGCGAGCTGTCGACGAGGTCGACGACCTGCGTGATCCGCTCGATCGCGAGGGCGACATCCCCCTCAGGCCGGTCGAGGAGCCGGACGAACACCGCGCGACGCTCGGTGATGAAGGTCGGCACGCCCCACACGTCGTGGTCCTGCACGGCACGCTCGTGCTCCTGTTGGAGCTGGCCGATGAGCGCACCGCTCTCGACGGCGGCCAGGAGGTCGTCGGCCGGCACACCCGCACGAGCCAGTGCCGCCGCGACCACGCCGCGGTCCTTGAGGTCCTCACCCCGGTCGTGGCGGGCAGCGAACAGCTGCTCGTGGACGTCCAGGAACCGATCAGGGTGGCGGTCACGCACCGCGAGTCCGACCTGGAGCGCCAGCACCCCCGGCGCCCGGTGAGGGTCAGGTCGCTCCCAGATCGCCTGCTGCTCCTCCTCGACGTGCCCTTGGACGAGGCTGTAGGCCAGGAACCCCACCTCCCAGTCGGCGCCACCCCTCAGCCCGGTGAGCACGTGCTCGTTCGCGTTGCGGGCGAAGGGGCAGAGGTAGTCGAAGGCGAGGGAGAAGCGGCGGGGCACGGGGATCCTCCGGCGGTGGCAGCGGGGAGGTCGGCTGGGCGAGCAGGCGCGGTCCAGGCGGCCCGCTGGTCGGTGCAGCCTACGGACTGAGGCAGCGGACCAGGGCTGCGAACGTCTCGCCGCAGGCGGTCTGGAGCCCCCGCAGGGTCAGCGCGAAGGCGAAGAA